>CAZRRT010000037.1:0-18473 GCA_964602605.1 uncultured Ruminiclostridium sp. | reverse complement strand
AAGGCAATCAGCAAGGCTTAAATAACGGACAAAATGTTCAAGGAAATCAGCAAGGCTTAAATAACGAACAAAATGTTCAAGGCAATCAACAAAACTTCAATAACGGACAGAATGTTCAAGGCAATCCTGCATTTAACGGAGATAGCTTATTGCAAAACGTCGGACAAAACGGCTTTACCAATCAAAGCAATTTTGATGCTGATAATATTCAACCTAATTTAGCACAGGGCGGGCGAATAAGCAGCGGGGAAGTCGGCAAAGCTTCCGATATTGCAAATGGGGAGCAAATCAGAGATAATCAAATTGATTTGGAAAAATACCGCAGAACTGTTTCACTTAGCGAAAACAGAATATCCTACATCACCAACAACTTTAAAAGCGGCGTTATAAAAGGACGGGACGCAATAGACCAGCTGCTTTCTCTGCTTATTCCCAAAAACGCTCCCGATGCGGCGGAGGTTATGCACACAGTGGTTAAAGGCACTGACAACCTTTCAGATATGGTGAATTTTCTTAACAAGGTGTTGGAGAATACCCCCGATGTTCCCGAAAGGCAGACCTTGTGTGACGCATTTGAAAGCATAATCGGCGATATGGCGAAAAATCAGGAAATGCCCACTCAGCGATTTACAGGCTATGAGTCGGAAACTATGAAAGCCCTTACCTCCTTTATCGACAGAAATGTAAATCACCCCGCCATAAGAGGAATCGATAATTTTAACGCAGCTAACCTTTTGCAAAGTATGCTGAACGCTCCCGGTGTATTCACTCCTTTGGCTCATTATATAATTCCGCTGCAGGTTGAGGACACAAGAGCCTTTGGAGAGCTGTGGGTGGATAACGACAACAGCTCTAACAAGTCTGACGGAGAGAACAATGAAAAGCACTATCATTTGTTTCTCACCTTTGACGTGGAGGCAGTGGGAAGATTTGAGGTTGACGCATACAGCAAGGGCAGCAATCTGAATCTTTCTGTGCTTTATCCAAAAAGCTACCGCTACAGAGTGCCTTCCTTAACGGATAAAATCACCAAAATAGCCGCAGGAGTGGGCTACAATGTTCAGAATTTCAAGACGGGAATATTAACCAAGCCTCACACCTTAGCGGAAACCTTCCCAAGAATAAAAGAAAACAGGAGGAGCTTCGATGTCAAAGCATAAGACCTTTGGAAAAAGCGCAGCCGCCGCATTAAAATACAATCCCGATTTAAATTACGCTCCCATTGTAGTGGCTTCGGGAATGGGAGAATTGGCAAAAAAGATTCTCAGCATAGCGGACGACAACGGCGTTCCCATTTACAGAGATGACAGTGCGGCAGCATTGCTGGTAATGCTCGGTGCAGGCGAACACGTCCCCCCCGAATTGTATCAGGTGGTAGCCGCAATTTATGCGCAGGTGGTTTATGACGCCAACGATATTAAGAAAATGAAATAATTGATTTTCTAATGATTAAACAAATTGCATAGTTTTGAAATAATACTTTTTTGTGTAAATGTTAACTGATAAATAGTTGTCCTCTTGTTCAAAAACATACAAATTTAACAAAAACTATTGCATTTTGTTATCATTGTGTGTTATAATTGAACAAGAGGTCTTTTGATTTTAGACTTATTTAAAACATAGTTATATTTATAATCGAAATGAACGTATTCTATTGCGGTTCGATTATAAAGACAGAAAAAACAATATTTTTTACTATCACAAAAGGCACAAAAGGCACAAAAGGCACAAAAGGCACAAAAGGCACAAAAGCAATCAAACCAATACCTAATCGAAAACAGGCAATATTTGCATATTTTCAATCGGGAATCGGTATCAGACAAAAAAGTAAGAAAGGACAATACCTATGATGACCGCAAAAATTAAAAAAATCGCAGCCCTTTTAGTTACAGCAGCTGTCAGCACAGGAATTTTTTCAGGCTGCTCTGTGGGTGGCAACGGAAAATCAAATCCCGTTGCAGTAGACAAATTCGGCGAAGTGGATATGGAGGTGGCGTTAAAATACCAAACAGACATTGACGCCTTGCTTGAAAAATTGAACAGCAAGGAGGTTGATCCAACCAAGCCCGTTTCACAAAATACCAACAAGAAAACCCTTGCCGTATTTAATTTTTTGCGTGAGAATTACGGCGAAAAGAATATATTGGCTCAGCAAATGATGAACAGCAAATGCTATGAGGACGCTGTATATTACGGCGTTTCCGAGGATTTACCCGCTATCAAGGGATACGACTTTATTTTTTCCACACTTGACGAACCAAACAACGAACAGATAGATCAGGCTATCCAGTGGCACACAAAATCCGGCGGACTTGTAACATTTACGTGGCATTGGAACGTTCCCAGAGATATTGACAATGATTTTAAGGGAAAAGCCTTTTATACCGAGGACATTGAAAATTTCTCCCTTGAAAACGCAGTAACTCCCGGCACAAAGGAATACGAGGTAATAATTCACGATATAGACACTATCGCCATTCAGCTTCAAAGATTAGAGGCTGCGGGAGTACCCGTATTGTGGCGTCCTCTTCACGAGGCTTCAGGCAACTGGTTCTGGTGGGGCGGCGCAGATCGCTTATCCTCTCCCGAAGAGAATTACAAAAAGCTTTGGTATATTATTTTCGATCGCCTTGAAAACTATCATAAGCTTACCAACCTTATTTGGATTTGGAACGGACAAAACGATATTCACGGAGTAAATCCAAATACTTATGACATATCAGGCACTGATATTTATGCAGCCGAAAACAACCACGAATCTCAGGTGGGAGCTTTTAACAAGCTTTCCGAAATCACCGCCGAGGGAAAAATGATTGCCCTTACCGAGTGCGGAAATCTCCCCGATATTGAGGAGATGAAAAAGGATAACGCTATGTGGCTGTACAGTATGCCTTGGTACGGCGACTTTGTGTTTGCTACCTCGGGCAGCTCCAATTCTCCCGACTTGCCAAACGGACTTCCTCTTATTAACACAAAGCGTATGTCAGAGGAGTTTTTAAAGAGCTATATGGAAAGCGACGACGTTATAACTTGGAAGAAAATGCCTCAATGGGAGGGTACGGAAAAGAAAATTCCCGAGGATTTAGACTTGCTGTTTAAGCTTAATAAAAAACAATAGATGCTTTGCTTATATTGTTTTATGTTATAACCACTGCAAAGATGTCCCCCGCCTCTAAGGCGGCGGGCTCCATCTTAGGTTCAGTGGGGGTAAAATCCCCCACTGAACCTGGAAATTGCTTTGCAATTTCGGCAGCTTGTTTAAGCTGCGCTTTAATTGGTTATTTTCGGTTATTTTAGTAAAAATTGACACAAATTAAAAAATAACCGCTTATCCTATTTTTCAAATTTAATTTTTGGGGATTAGGATTATTGGCAAAAAACATTTAATTTTAATATTATTTTTAACTTTGGGAATAGCATAAATAATAGGCAATCGCATTTGGAGGAAAGTTTCATATGGAAAAGATAATCAAGGCGGGAAGCAGTTCCGCTGTTATTAAAGCTAAGGGGGCGGAATTAAAATCTCTTGTTATTAACGGAAAAGAGCTTATGTGGGAGGCAAATCCCGCTTTTTGGGGAAAAACTTCTCCCGTGTTGTTTCCTGCCGTAGGCGGTTTAAAGGGCGGAAAAACAATTATTGACGGAATTGAATATCAAATGACAAAGCACGGCTTTGCAAGGGATAACGAATTTGAATGTACCGAACAGTCAGAGGATACCGTAAGCTTTTCGCTTCATCAAAACACAGAAACCTTGAATATGTTTCCCTTCAGCTTTTCCTTTACTATCAGATACCACCTTACCGAAAGCAAGCTGGAAGTTCTTTATGAGGTAACCAACAATTCCTCTGTTCCTATGCCTTTTTGCATAGGCGCACACCCTGCCTTTGCCTGCCCGGATAAAAACAAGAGATTTGAGGATTACAGGCTTGTTTTTGAAGAAAAGGAAACGGTATGCAGCCCCGTATTAGACTGCAAAACCCGACTTTTTAAATCAAACGGAGGCGTTTGGCGGCTGAAAAACAGCGACACCGTCCCCTTGTCCTACTCACTTTTCGACAACGACGTTTTATACTTCCGCAATATTGTTTCAAAAAGCGTAAGCCTTTTGGATAATGACAACAAGGGAGTAAAAATAGGCTGGGACGGCTTCTGCTCCTTGGGAGTGTGGACGCCTGCGGGTATGAATGCAAGCTTTGTCTGCATAGAGCCTTGGTGCGGCTGCGATGATTTTGATAATTGCAGCGGCGATTTCAGAGATAAGCCGGAAATTCAGACCTGCTTGCCGGGAGGTTCAAAATACTATATTCTTACAGTAGAAACGGTTTGATTTGATTTATAGAAATTACGCAAAATCGAAACAGCAGGAGAAGCTATGAAAATTACCGTTACCGACATTGAAACCGTTAACAGAGGAGATTTAAGCTTTGATTACTTGGAGAGCTTGGGAGAGGTGACTTATTACGGAGTCACCAATGAAGACGAAGCAGCCGAAAGGGTCGGAGATTCGGACATTGTTCTTTGCAATAAAACCCTGCTTAACCGAAATAATCTTAAAGAGGCAAGAAATTTAAAATACATCGGATTATTTGCAACGGGATACAACAATATAGATATAGAATACTGCAAGGAGCGGGGAATTGTTGTATGCAACTCCCCCTCTTACTCCACCGATTCTGTGGCGCAGCTTACCTTCAGCTTAATATTGGAGCTTACCAACAGAGTTTGCGATTACAGGGAGCTGGTGGATAAGGGAGATTGGATAAAAAGCCGCACCTTCAGTATGTTTCCCATTCCGCTTATAGAGCTTGCTGGAAAAACCTTGGGAATAATAGGCTTTGGCAGCATCGGAAGAAAGACGGCGGAAATCGCCCTTGCTTTCGGTATGAAGGTAATTGCCTACAACCGCTCGGAAAAAACCGCAGAGGGAGTGGAGTTTACAGATTTAGACACCTTGCTTTCACAAAGCCATATTGTCAGTCTGCACTGTCCTTTAAACGCTCAGTCCCAAAATCTGATCAATGAAAAAACCATAGCAAAAATGAAAGACGGAGCGTTTTTAATCAACACCGCAAGAGGTCCGATAGTTGACGAGCAGGCACTTGCCAACGCTTTAAACTCTGGAAAATTGGCGGGAGCGGGGGTTGACGTTTTATGCAAAGAGCCTATGAGCGAGGACTGTCCTTTGTATAAGGCAAAAAACTGCATAATAACTCCCCATATAGCTTGGGCAGGCTTGGAAACAAGAGAAAGACTGCTTGATATTGTGTTTGGCAATATTGAAAGCTTTTTACAGGGAAAAACGGTTAATAACGTGGCAAAATAAAATTTGATATAAGCTGTAAAAGGATATTTATAAAACAAAAGATAGGAGATCTAATATGAATTTATCCCAAATTATGCTAAAGGAATACAATAAAGAAATAAAAGAATGCAGCGACAGAGAGATATACAACGCTTTGCTGAAAGAAGTTCAAAGCTTGTCCTCGGCAAAAAAACGCCCTTCCTCAAAGAAAAAGCTGTACTATTTTTCCGCAGAATTTTTAATGGGCAAGCTGCTTTCCAATAACCTGATAAATTTAGGCGTTTACGACGACGTTAAAAAACAGCTTTCCGAAAACGAAAAAAATATCTGCGACATAGAGGAAATCGAAAACGAACCTTCTTTAGGCAACGGCGGCTTGGGACGGCTTGCGGCCTGCTTTTTGGATTCTATAGCAACATTGGGCTTAAACGGCGACGGCGTTGGAATTAAGTATCATTACGGACTTTTTAAGCAGGTTTTCAAGGATAACAAGCAAACCGCCGTTCCCGACAAGTGGCTTACCCATAACTCTTGGCTTATCAAAACCGAAAAAGCATACCCGGTTAAATTCAAGGACTTAACGGTATACGCAGTTTTGTACGATATGAATGTGACCGGCTATCACAATACCACCAACACGCTTCACTTGTTTGACGCTGCAACTGTAGATGAAGAGATAGTCGGAGAGGGCATTGATTTTGACAAGAACAGAATCGCAAAAAATCTCACCCTGTTTTTATACCCCGACGACAGCGACGACGCAGGCAGAAAGCTTAGAATTTATCAGCAGTATTTTATGGTAAGCGCAGGGGCACAAATGCTGATTGAAGAAGCGATTGAAAAGGGAAGCAATCTTCACGATTTATACGATTATGCTGTTGTTCAAATAAACGATACTCACCCCACAATGGTTATTCCCGAGCTTATACGCCTGCTTACCTTGCACGGGATTGAGCTTGACGAGGCTATACAGATAGTGAGCAAAACCTGCGCCTACACCAACCACACTATTTTGGCGGAAGCCTTGGAAAAATGGCCTTTGCACTATTTAAGGGAGGTTGTGCCTCAGCTTGTGCCTATTATTGAGATTTTGGACGATAGGGTAAGAAGAAGATTTGAGGATTCAAGCCTTGCCATTATTGACAGAAACGACACCGTTCATATGGCACACCTCGATATACATTACAGTATGAGCGTAAACGGTGTGGCGGCTCTTCATACACAGATTTTAAAGGAGGAGGAGCTGAATAATTTCTACCGCATTTATCCCGACAAATTCAACAACAAAACCAACGGAATTACCTTCCGCCGCTGGCTTTTGCACTGCAATCATCAGCTTACCGATTTTATCACATCTCTTATAGGAGAGGATTATAAGAAAGACGCAAACCGGTTGGAAAAGCTGCTGAAATTCAGAAAGGACAAAAATACTCTTCAAAGACTGCTGGATATTAAACAGGAGAAGAAAAAGGAATTGTGCCGCCATCTCTTGGAAACTCAAAAAATCAAAATAGATGAAAATTCCATATTTGACATTCAGATAAAACGTCTGCACGAGTACAAAAGACAGCAGCTTAACGCACTGTATATCATTCACAAATATCTTGAAATAAAAGAGGGTGAAAAGCCCGCAACTCCCATAACCTGCATTTTCGGAGCAAAAGCCGCTCCCGCCTATATCATAGCGCAGGATATTATACATCTTATTCTCTGCCTTAGCGAGATTATTAACAACGATCCCGACGTAAGCCCTTATTTAAAGGTAGTTATGGTGGAAAATTACAATGTGAGCGAGGCGGAAAAGCTGATACCCGCATGCGACATTTCACAGCAGATTTCCCTTGCATCAAAGGAAGCAAGCGGCACGGGAAATATGAAATTTATGCTTAACGGCGCAGTCACATTGGGAACAGAGGACGGCGCAAATGTGGAAATACATCAGCTGGTGGGCGATGAAAACATTTACGTATTCGGCGACAGCAGCGACGTTGTTGTAAAGAGATACAAGGACAGAAGCTATGTGGCAAAGGACTACTATGAAGAGGACGAGAACATTAAGGCGGCGGTAGACTTTATAACAAGCGATAAAATGCTTGAAATCGGCGATAAGACAATGCTTGAACGGCTTTCAAGAGAGCTTATCGGCAAGGATTGGTTTATGACCTTCCCCGACTTTAAGGATTATGTAAAAACAAGGGAAAAAGCTTACGCAGATTATGAAAACCGTTTGGAATGGGCGGAAAAAATGCTTGTGAATATTGCTATGGCGGGATTTTTCTCCTCCGACAGAACTATTGAACAGTATAATAAGGATATTTGGAAATTGTCGTAATAAAAAAATAACTGTAAAAATCTCCCCTGACCGTTATCAGTCAAGGGAGATACTTTTTTTAAAATTATTTAATCTTAATCTGCAAAATTCCAATTACAATACACTATCCAAAGCCTTGAACAATGCTTCAATATCCACAGGCTTGGGAATATGACCGTTCATTCCCGATTTTAAAGCCTCCTGCTTATCCTCCTCAAAGGCGTTGGCGGACATAGCCAAAATAGGAATATTGGCAAGCTCCTTGTTTTCAAGAGCACGAATTGCTTTTGCAGCGCCATAGCCGTTTAACACAGGCATTTGTATGTCCATAAGAACAGCCTGATAATAACCCGGCTGTGAATTTTGCAGCATATCCACAGCGATTTGCCCGTTATCCGCAACGTCCACGGTAAATCCTGCATCGGACAAAATCGCTACAGCAATCTCTTGGTTAAGCTCCACGTCCTCGGCTAACAAAATACGTCCTGCACGGCATTTATACAGCGGCTGTTTTTCTTCCTTTTCATTGTCGTCGGGAGAAATAATGCTTAATAATGTGCTGTGAAGCTCGGAGAAAAACAAGGGCTTGCGGCAAAAGGCTGTAACTCCCGCCTCTCTTGCCTCCTCTTCAATATCCGTCCAATCATATGCGGTTATAATTACAATAGGGGCGTCGCTGTTTATCTCCTTTCTTATTTTGCGGATAACTTCAATTCCGCTTATATCGGGCAGCAGCCAATCCACTATGTAAACGGAGAAGCAGTCGTTTCTTGAAACCGCCTGCAAAGTACGCATAACCGCCTCTTTTCCGGATAAGGTCCATTCCACCCTCATACCCAACTGCTGAAGCATATCGGAAACGCTGTCGCAGACGCTGTAATCGTCGTCCACCACCAAAGCCCGCTTTCCTTTAAGCTGAGGAATGGCGCAGGGCTTTTGAACATCCTTGTTAATACGGAAATTTACTGTGACCGTTACCGTAGTACCCTTATTTGGTTCACTTTCAACCGCTATTGTGCCTTTCATCATTTCCACAATGTTTTTGGTAATAGTCATTCCAAGACCCGTACCCTGTATTTTGCTTATTGTGGAATTTCTCTCTCTTTCAAAAGGCTCAAATATGTGCCTTAGAAATTCGGGACTCATACCCATACCGTTATCCTTAACAATAAACGTATAAGCAGCTGAATCGCCCTCGGTGTGGGGAGCTTCTCTTACCGTTAATGAAACCGTTCCGCCCGCTTCGGTATACTTTATGGAATTGCTTAACAGATTAAGCAGCACTTGATTAAGCCTAAGCTTATCGCAGTAAATATCCTCGTCTTTTATTTCCGAAGCGTCCATTGACAAATCAAGCTGCTTTGAACGAGCCTCCGTTTGAACAATGTTCACTATTCCGTGAAGCAAGTCGGAAAGGCTGCAAGGCTTTTCTTCCAATTTCATCTTACCGCTTTCAATTCTGCTCATATCCAAAACATCGTTAATAAGGCTTAACAAATGGTTGCTTGAACTCATTATTTTTTTAAGATAATCCTCTACCTGCTCTTTTCTGTCGGTATGGGATAAAGCCAAAGCGGTAAAGCCGAGTATTGCGTTCATAGGAGTGCGAATGTCGTGGGACATATTGGATAGGAAAATGCTCTTTGCCTTGTTTGCACGGTTTGCCTGCATCAAGGCTTCCTCTAACATTTGCTTTTTCTTGATTTCCTCCCGCATTTCCGAATCAATGCTGCGAAAGCCTATAACAACGATTTCAGCCATACTCCAATAGCCCGTCTTAACGCACTTCATCTGATAGTAGCTCATTTTGCCCTTGCATATTACACGGTAGTTGATGGAGAAAACATCTTTTTCTGACAGCGAGTGCATAATTTCATGCATAGAAGAAGCCTTTGCAAGCAGCTCTCTGTCCTCCTCGTATACACAGTGGTTTATATACTGCTCCATTGATTCCCCAAAAATTATGTTTTCGTTGAAATAAGTCTTTAATATATTGCAGGGACATTCCTCCACACGAATGGAATATCCCAATCCGCTGCCCAAATCTATGCAGACCACTAAGTTGTAATCCGATGTAAGCGCCTGTATAAGATCGGAATTATGCCGTTTTATGGTTTCTCGCTCGTTATATTCCCTTACACGCTGTGTGGTGCAGTCAACCAAAAAGCGCTGGTACACCGGCTCGCCGTTTTCCTCAGACAGCTTAATTTCTCCCATAACATACACAATGTCGCCGTTTTTGTGCCTGACTCGATATTCGGTGCTTACGCTGTCCCCAACATTTTTTAAGGATTGTATGGTTTCCTTCAGCTTTGGTTTATCTTCGTCAAGCACTGACGGAGCAATAACATTAAAGCCATTTTTTTCAAGCTCTTCCTGAGAATCGTAGCCTAAAATTTGCAGGGCGGCGGGATTTATGCTGATAATTTCGGAGTCGGATACCTTGTGAATTATCATACCGCAGTCTATGGTGGAAAAAAGAGTTTCCAAGGTATTGTTTTTTTCTATTATCTCGCACTCGTATTTTCTCTCTTTTGTAATGTCCATAGCTACTCCCACAGTACCCATAACCGAGCCGTCCAAATCGTAAAGGGGAGATTTATAGGTGTTAAGCAGCATTAAATCATCGCCGGACTGAACAGTTTCTTCCGAGGTGCAGGTTATTCCGCTGTCCATAACCATTTTGTCGGATTGAGCGCAGTCCTCCGCATTATTATCGGGATCGTCGGGAGCTACGTCCCAAATGAAGAAATGATCTCTGCCCTCAACCTGCTTTTTTGTTTTATGTACGGTTTTACAAAAGCTGTCGTTTACCTTTTCGTGTATTCCGTTTTTGTTTTTAAACCAAATAAGATTCGGCACGCTGTTTATCAAGGTTTCAAAGTAGTTTTCGGTTTGCCAATTATCCTTTTCAAGCTTTTTATGACGCTGAAATTTTAAAAACCGAAAACGTATTTCATTTTCGGATAACGGAGTAAACCAAATGTCGTAAAAAAGATGCGGCAGCTCCAACAATTTGTTCAGTTGTTCCTTTTGAGCAATAAGAATTACTTCAGCCGTTTGTTTTTTATTGTCGAATACATATTGCAGCCTATTGTTGTCCTCGTATTGCAAAAAAATAATGTCTGCTTTGGATAATTGATATAAATCCTCCGACTGTGTTTTAATAAACTCATGAGTAAAGTTTTCCATAGGCGGCATATTTTCGATTATCTCAGCAAAAACAGACGGGCAGCCAATCAGATAAAGCTTTAATTTACAGCTGTACATATTTACTCCTCACAATGTTTTTAAAATACATATATTTAAAAGCCAAAACAAATTTATTGTAAAAAACAACCACAGAAAGATAATTATAAAACGGAAAATTTTTCGGTTATTTAACTCTTGCTGCGGTTGCGCTTATCAAAAAAATAATTTAACATTATAAAAATAGTTATACACTATATTATTAAATATTATATCACAGATAAAATATATTGTCAATTACATATATTGCAATTAAATTATTTTGTAACAGAATTACAGGGAGCAAATAAATTTCCCGATTATAAAATATTGTCTTTACTTTTAAAAAAAACTATGTTAAAATATATAATACTGTAAATAATAAGCAAAAAAACAGGTAAAGAAAATGAACTTTGAATTTCCAAAAACAGTAATTATCACAGGACATTACGGCTGCGGCAAAACCAATGTTTCGGCAAATGTCGCATTGCATTTGGCAAGAAGCGGCAAGAAGGTTACAGTAGTGGATTTGGATATAGTAAATCCCTATTTTCGCACTGCCGACTTCGGCAATTTGTTTAAGGAAAATAATATTGAATTGGTTGTCCCAATGTATGCAAATTCCAACCTTGACATTCCCGCAATCAGCTTTGACTTAGGCGGAATAATTAACGGTGAGGGCTATACCGTTATTGACGTTGGGGGAGATCCCGAGGGGGCGACGGCTTTGGGAAGATACTCGGATATAATGGAGAACCACAGTGGTTCGGGTCAGTTGGGACTTTATTATGTTATCAACAAATACCGTTATCTCACTTCAACCCCGCAAGAAACGGTTGAATTGTTGGAGGAAATAAAAGCTGCAAGCAGACTTGACTGCAACGGTATTATCAACAACTCCAATTTGGGAAAGCTTACGGATAAAAAAACGGTTAACGATTCTATGGATTTCGCAATGGCGGTGGCAAAAGCCGCAAACGCTCCTTTAATTTTCACCTGCTCCCAAAAGAAAAATTTGGTTGATATAGAAAACGGCTTTGAAACGGAAATTTATGTAAAGCCGCTTTGGGAGGATTTGTGTTGATTTGGGCAAATTATGAATGTCTAACAGCATATGCGGCAAATTTTAAAGTTCTAACAGCAGATAAGGCAGATTTTGAAGGTTTTGATATTCTGCGGCATTGAAAGGATAGCTTATGATAATAAAAAACGATTTTCCCATTTTGGAATACAGCACCGAGGAAAAGGGCGTTCTTGATCCGCAGGAGGCTTATGATTACAAGGGCGGTCTTTTTCCCAAGCTTTGCTTTATGCCTTTTTTCTCCGAGATATTTGAGGATTACCGAAAAAAATACGGCGGCGAAGTGATTGGCGGCTACAACTCGGAAATGTGTGATTTTCCCGTAGTAAAAATAAATTACAAGAATAGGGAGCTTTGTATTATGCAGGCTCCCGTAGGCTCTGCGGGAGCGGCTTCCTTTTCTCACTATCTGTACTCAAACGGTGTAGAGGAGATTATAGTCTGCGGCGGCTGCGGAGTTCTCGATCATATTCCGTCGGGCGATGTGATCGTTCCCACGAGGGCTTTGCGTGACGAGGGCGCTTCCTATCAGTACCTGCCTCCCGCCAGAACGGTGGAATTATCCCAAAGGACTGTAAAAAAGATTGAAAACACACTGGAAAAGCTTAAAGTACCCTACATAGAATGTACAACTTGGACTACCGACGGGCTTTTCCGTGAAACAAAGGAAATGATAGAGTACCGAAGCCGGGAGGGCTGTAAAACCGTGGAAATGGAGTGCGCCGCCTTTGCCGCCGTGGCAAAAGCTTTGGGTAAAAGCTTTGGGCAGCTTTTGTACAGCGGAGATATTTTAGTGGGAGAAGGAAAATACGACGACCGAAAATGGTATGATAATATGTCGGCAAGAGAAAAGATAGCTAACATCGCCATTGAAGCTCTTTGCTTCGGATAAAAGAAAATATTTGCAGCATAAATAACACTTGAATAAGCTTTGGTTTTGATATATAATAGATTTATGATATGTGATTTAAAATATACGTTTAGTAATATGTGATATAATTATACATATTGTATAGTATATAATCTTATATTATTATACAAATTGAAAATTTATTTGATTATATTACTTAATGTATATTTTGATAATATGAACTGTAATTAGTAAATTTTTGTAAGCAAATTACAAACAGCAAATTATCATAAGTTAATTACAAAAGAAAATTATCTCAATCAAATTACAAGCAGTAAATCATTGTAAAAATATTACAAATAGTAATAAATAACTCTGAAAGGAGAACATAATGGCAAAAATGGCAAAAATGACTGTTGACTTTGACCGCTGTAAAGGCTGTGGGCTTTGCACCACCGCATGTCCCAAAAAAATCGTGGAAATACAGCAGGACAAGCTTAACAAAAAGGGATATTACACCGCAATCTGCATTGACGAGGAAAAATGTATCGGCTGCGGATTTTGCGCTATGATGTGTCCCGACTGTGCAATAACTATCAAGGGAGGGGAAAGGGAATGAGCGAGCTTACACTTATGAAGGGAAACGAAGCCTTGGCGGAGGCGGCAATAAGAGCGGGCTGCAAGTGCTTTTTCGGCTATCCCATTACCCCGCAGACGGAAATCTCCGCTTACCTTTCAAAACGTATGCCTAAGGTTGGCGGCGTGTTCTTGCAGGCGGAATCGGAGGTTGCCGCAATAAATATGGTTTACGGCTGCGCAGGCTCGGGTATACGCTGTATGACCTCTTCTTCATCTCCCGGAATATCTCTTAAAACCGAGGGAATTTCCTACATAGCGGGAGCGGATCTGCCCTGCGTTATTATCAACGTGCAGAGAGGCGGTCCGGGACTTGGCGGTATTCAGCCCTCACAGGCGGATTATTGGCAGGTAACTCACGCCTTGGGACACGGTGATTTTCACGCTTTGGTATTTGCACCCTCAACCGTTCAGGAAATGGCGGATACAGTAACAACCGCTTTTGATTTGGCGGATAAGTACAGAATGCCCGCCGTTATTTTAGCGGACGGACTTTTGGGACAGATGATGGAGCCTGTGGCTTTTGACGAAAATGCGGAAATCAAAATGTCCGACGCTTCAAATAAGCCTTGGGCGGCTTGCGGACACAAAAATAAAAGAGAACATAATATCATAAACTCACTTTATCTTCAGGCTTCCGAATTAGAAGATAAAGTTAAGGCAAGATTTAAAAGATACGAAACCGTAAAAGCGGAGGAAACAAGAGCGGAAAGCTATAAATGCGACGACGCGGAAATAGTGGTTGCCGCTTACGGTTCTGTGGCAAGACTTGCAAAATCCGCTGTGGAGCTGGCAAGAAAAGAGGGTATAAAAGCAGGCGTGTTCAGACCTATAACTCTTTGGCCCTATCCCGTAAAGGAAATCAACGACGCCTGCAAAAACGCAAAAAAGGTGCTTGTAACCGAAATGTCAATGGGACAGATGATCGACGATGTAAAGCTTGCACTTAACTGCTCCAAGCCTGTGGAGTTTTACGGAAGAACGGGCGGAGTTATTCCAAGTCCCACTGAAATACTGAATAAAATCAAGGAAATGATGGGAGGCGAAAAGTAATGCCCGAATTTAAAAGACCTCACGCACTTTGCGACGTGCCTTTGCACTACTGCCCCGGCTGTACTCACGGCATTGTACACCGCTTGGTTGCGGAAGTAATAGACGAAATGGGAATAGAGGGGGACACTATCGGCGTATGTCCCGTGGGCTGTTCCGTAATGGCTTACGACTATTTTAACTGCGATATGTTGGAGGCGTCCCACGGACGTTCCCCCGCAGTTGCAACAGGTATTAAGAGAGCCAATCCCGATAAATTTGTATTCACCTATCAGGGCGACGGTGACCTTGCGGCAATCGGCACGGCGGAAACTGTTCACGCTGCCACAAGAGGCGAAAATATCACCGTTATCTTTATAAACAACACTACTTACGGAATGACAGGCGGACAAATGGCGCCTACCACCCTCCCGGGACAGGTAACCCAAACCACGCCTTACGGCAGAAATCCCAATGTGGAGGGCTTCCCCGTTAAAATCTGCGAAATGCTGTCACAGTTAGATGGAGTAGCGCTTGCGGAGCGTGTTACCGTAATTGATCCCAAAACAATAATGACAGCGAAAAAGGCTATAAGAAAAGGCTTCGAGTTCCAAAAGAACAAACAGGGCTTTTCCATAATCGAGGTGCTGTCCACCTGCCCCACCAACTGGGGAAAAACTCCTGTTGAAGCTCTTCAAAGAGTTCGTGACGAGATGATTCCCTATTATCCCTTGGGAGTATTTAAGGAGGGAGCAATAAGATGACAAATGATATTCTTTTAGCGGGATTTGGCGGACAAGGCATTTTGTTTATCGGAAAAATGCTTGCGTATTTGGGACTTTACCAGGGAAAGCAGGTTTCGTGGCTGCCCTCCTACGGTCCTGAAATGAGAGGGGGCACTTGCAACTGCTCCGTTTGTATCAGCGATAATCCCATAGGCTCGCCCTTGGTGCTTGAACCCGATCAGCTGCTTGTAATGAACACTCCCAGCTTCGATAAATTTATCGGCTCTGTTAAAGCGGGAGGAAAGTGCTTTATAGACAGCACGCTTGTTGAGGAAAAAAGCGACCGCAGCGACATCGACTGTTATTATATTCCCGCCACCGCTCTTGCCAACGAAAACGACCTTAAAGGTATGGCAAACGTTATTCTTTTGGGAAAAATGATTAAGGAAGCGGGACTTGGCGGCGACGATATTATCCAAAAGACGGTGAAAAAGGTTGTTCCGCCTAAGAAAGCTAATTTGATTGAGGCGAATATTAAGGCTTTGAAGTTGGGAATGTCGCTTTAATTCCAATAAATGTAGGCAAAAATCTACAGTTTGATGAAAAACGTAAAGGCTGACAATTTTTTGACGCTGTAAAAAAGCTAAATGGAAAGAATAATTTTGGAGAGCATTTTTGAATTTGCCCACAGATTAAAGCTGATAACAGTTGCGGAGGGAGTTGAAACCAAGGAGCAGTTAGGCTTTTTGCGTACCTGCGGCTGCGAGGTCATTCAAGGGTACTTGTTTGCAAAGCCTATGCCCGACGACGATTTCAGAAGCGTTCTGAGAGATTCCTTCGAGCCTAAGGAAACGGAGGATATTCTTTTAACTCAAGCTCCCGCCAGTGCAACTCAGCTTTTGCTTGACGTGGTATTCAGCAGATTTCCCCTTGTTATAATGAGCAATTTAAACCGCAACAGCTTTTATATGATGGCTTACGAAAACTTTTCCACCCGTTCCTGTCCTTCAACGGGGGTTTACACCGAGCTTATAATGCACGGAGCTTCAACTATGCACCCCAACGACAAGCAGCTATTCATTGATACCTTTGATTTGCAGGATCAGATAGACAGCTACAACAAGGGACAAAGAACAAGAAGAGTGGTCACAAGGCAGAAGGGGGACGACGGAGTTTACCGCAAGGTGGAAACCACCAATTACTATGTGAAAAATCCTTCCTCCGACGACATTTTGGCAATCACCCTTTCACAGACTGTCGAGTGAAAAGCATAATATTTTCACATTTTAGAATACATTTATTTATAATTGCAAATAGTAATAGCAGTTACATATTAAACTATTTAAAACGGAGGTTAACCTGTGACTGCTATTTGTATTTTGGGAGAAAAAAACGATAACGATTTTCAAAGGCTTTTTACGGAAACCTTAGCCGATAATTACAGCATTACCTACATTAAAGACGGCGAGCTGTATCAATACGGCGTGGGATATGAGGTTGCGGCTTTGGATTTTTCGGAATACCACTGTGTTTCCGCAGAAAAGCCTTTGTTCCTGTTAAAAAAGAACTGCGTCCCAAGCTTTGAATTTCCCGAAAACGCAGCGGTAATTGCCTTTTCCGAAAATGAAAAGCAGCTGCTTGCCTTAAAAGAGCAGCCTGTCCACGTAATAACCTGCGGCTTTGGAAAGACCGACAGCTTTTCCTACAGCAGCCTTTCCGACGAGCAGATTGTAATAACCTTAAACCGTGAGATAACCGCATTTTCGGGAAGGAAAATACAGCCGCTTGAAATTCCCACTGAGATTAAAAAGGGGATTGACCTGTATTCGCTGATTGCATTTACCGCTCTGAGAATTATGTTGGACGATTATAATTCGGAAATAGGGGATTTGATTTAGAGCGGATTAACATAGGGCGGCTTAAAAACCTTGCTTGACGAAAAATCGGTTTTAGAAATAACCGTAAAGCTCTAAACGGCGGCAAATCCCTTTATTTCCCGTCAAGTCCCGTCATAAACCCGTTAAGCTCGGTACTGCAAAGATCGCCGCCTATAATCCTTCCGCCCCAAGTAAGCAGATGCGCCTCCACGTTTTTGTAATCCTTGTAGTTTGTGATTTTAAAGGTGTATTTAACGGCTTTTGCTCCCTTGTATTTTGTTAAGTCATATCCTTGCTTAAGCTGAATGGCGTTATATCTTTCGTATACCTCGTCGAATTTTTCGGGCAGAGTTATTTCCTCGGAAACAACGCTGCCCTTTTGGATTTCCCAGCCTAATTTTTCAATAAATTCCTCCGCCTGTTCCTTAGACACAGATCCGAAGGCGGAAAAAATAAAGCTTACGCAGCGGATTACGACAAACAAAGCCAAAGCCGCTATAATTACCGCTATTATTAACTTTTTAATATTTTTTTGTTTCGATTTAACCATAACTAATCCTCTCAAAATACAAATCAAAATACAAATAGCCTAAAATTTATGCTTGCTGTTAAGATTTTCTTTAAATAATATGCTTGAAGAAATCAAAACATTTCACAAATTTTCAATGTCAAAATTATGACAATATACAAATTTCAGCTGAAAAAAGCCTTTCAAGTTGGCTAAATCTGCTGTTTTTTGTGCAAGTTGTCAACAAAATTCACTCTATTTTCATTTTGATTTGGCTTACTTAGTGAAAATATATAAAGCATTTAAAAATTTTTTAGTTAATTAGGTACTACCATATTTGCCGATTTTCTGCTATTATAATAACATAAAATATTGTTATCAAATAATCTAAGCTTAGGAGGTCACATACATGGCAAGTTTATCACTCAGAGGCATTTACAAGCGTTACCCCGGCGGCGTAACCGCAGTTTCCGACTTCACAATGAACATCAAGGATAAGGAATTTATTATCCTTGTTGGTCCGTCCGGATGCGGTAAATCCACCACTCTTCGTATGATAGCCGGTTTGGAGGAAATTTCCGAAGGCGAGCTTTTCATCGGCGACAGATTGGTAAACGACGTTGCACCCAAGGACAGAGATATAGCAATGGTGTTCCAGAGCTATGCGCTTTATCCTCATATGACAGTTTTTGAGAATATGGCGTTCGGTCTTAAATTGCGTAAGGTTCCTAAGGACGAAATCAAGAGATTGGTTGAAGAAGCTGCTAAGAGCCTTGACATCAGCCACCTTCTCGACAGAAAGCCTAAGGCTTTATCAGGCGGTCAAAGACAGCGTGTGGCTTTAGGTCGTGCAATCGTTCGTGATCCTCAGGTATTCCTTCTTGACGAGCCTTTGTCCAACTTGGACGCAAAGCTGCGTGCACA
>CAZRRT010000036.1:16974-18505 GCA_964602605.1 uncultured Ruminiclostridium sp. | reverse complement strand
ATTATTCAACCGAAACAATATAGTAATAAATAGGCTGTCCTCCATTTACCAAAACCACCTCCAAATCGTTGTCCAATTTGGATTTAAGCAGCTCATAAGCCTCGTTTGCGGCGTCATCGGTAACATCGGAGCCGTAAATGACGGTAATGTAAGAGGAATCGCTTTTAAGCAGCTTTTTGGTGATTTTAACAAGCGCTTTTGTCACATCTCTTTCAACAAGTGCAAGCTTGCCGTTTTCCATAGCCAAAATATCGCCCTTTTTGATTTTTTTATCGTCAAATTCGCTGTCCCTTACCGCAAATGTGATTGATCCTGTTCCCACATTGTCCAAAGCTGAGGTCATATTTACGCTGTTTTCATTTACATCAAGGGAGGCGTCAAATGCGATCATAGCGGAAATTCCCTGTGGAACAGTTCTGGACTGAAGAACTATGACTCTCCTGTCGGTGATAAGCTTAACTGCTTGTTCCGCCGCCATAATTATATTTTTATTGTTGGGAAGCACAAACACGTTTTTAGCGGGAGTTGCCAATATTGCATCTACAATATCCTCGGTGGAGGGATTGGAGGTTTGTCCGCCTCTGACAATGCTGTCAACTCCCAAATCGGTGAAAATAGCTTCAAGTCCTGCGCCGTTCACCACCGAAACAAATCCGAAGGTGTTTTCGGGCTTAGCAGGTTGAATCTTTTGCCTTTTCGCCATTTCCACTTTTTTTTCTTGGGTTTTATGCTGCTCCTTCATATTCTCGATTTTCAGGTTAACAAGAGAACCGAAAAGCAGACCTTGTTCCAAGGCTTTTCCAGGGTGTTCGGTGTGAACGTGAACCTTTATAATGCTGTCGTCGTCAACCACAACAACGCAGTCGCCGATTGACTCCAAATACGCTCTCAGCAGCTTTGAGTCCTTGCAGCCCAACTTTTTTTGTACAATATATTCAGTGCAGTAGGTATATTCAATATCAGCTTTAATGCTGCCTGCGGCGTTAGTTATAACGGGCTCTTTGGATTCCGATCTGATTTCCTCTGCACAGCTGATAATTTCTCCACCCTCAATAACCTGCCTCATACCGCACATAATAACATAAAACCCCATTCCTCCCGCATCTACAACCCCTGCCTTTTTTAAAACAGGCAAAAGATTCGGAGTTTTATCCAAAGCTTCCTTTGCCGCATGGGTAATTGTGTGGAATATTTCCGCAGCATCGGCAGTTTCGGCGGCTTTTTTTGATGCTGCCTCCGCCGCCTCTCTTGCAACGGTTAAAATAGTGCCTTCGGTGGGCTTCATAACAGATTTATAAGCAGCTTCAACTCCTAAATTCAAGGCTTTTGCAATATCTTGTCCCGAAGCGGTAGTCTTGCCGCTAAGTCCTTTGGAAAGTCCTCTGAATAGTAAAGATAGAATAACTCCCGAATTACCTCTTGCACCTCTCAGCATAGCAGATGCAGTGGTTTCCGCAACCGCTCCCGTAGTAATTCCGTCGCTCATCAGCTTTAATTCGGGAAGAGCGTTTTTTATGGTCATAGACATATT
>CAZRRT010000036.1:0-16964 GCA_964602605.1 uncultured Ruminiclostridium sp. | reverse complement strand
TTTGTACCGGTATCTCCGTCAGGAACGGGAAATACGTTCAGCTCGTCGACCATATTCTTGTTGTTGACAATGTTGTTTGCTCCCGAGATAATCGCATCACGGAGCATTTTTCCGTTAATTTCCAAATTCCTGTCCCCCAAATTAAGATTTAATACCGTCTACAAAAACATTTACAGATTCAACCGTTATATCTGTTTCTTCCTCAATAACATATGCAATTTTATGCTGAATACTTTTAACAACAGATGAAATGTTCAGTCCGTACATAACTGTGATGTGAAGGTCGACACGCAGCTTTCCTCTTACGGATCTGACAGAAACGCCCTTATCCACCATTCTTTTCTTTCTGACATTGGAAATTGTGTCAAAAAAGCTTTGTTTTGGAGAGCAGGCGTTTGTGTCCGCAACGCCGAAACAGTTGGTAAGCGTTCCCCCGATAAGCTGGGAGAAAAAATGCTTTGAGATATTTATCTCGCCTAAATGATCTCGAATCAGAACCATTTCCGTTCCTCCAAAAGATAATTCAAAATATAAGCGCTGCAAAGATGTCTTCCTCCTCTAAGGCGGCTGATTCCATCTTAGGTTCAGTGGTAAAAAATCCCTCACTGAACCTCGAAATTGATTTGCAATTTCGGCAGCTTGTTTAAGCTGCGCTTTAATCATTTTAAAATTATATCACAAATTCTGTTATTTTTCAATACCAAAAACAGGTTTTACTATAAATTTTGTTTTATAGTTTAATCTGCTAAAGGCAAACTGCGCCGTATTTTCATCTTGAAAGATTCCGAAAACTCCGCTTCCGCTTCCCGAAAGAGCAGAGCCTAAAGCTCCTTGCTTTATAAGCTCTTTCTTTATATTGTTAATATCAGCAGAACAATTTTGAACGATGTACAAATCTTCAAATACGTTATATAAATTATCGCCAATCGTTTTATAATCGCCTTTTCTTAAAGCATTTATAATCACATTGGGATCTTTGCTTGTTAAAAGAGGTTTTTCGTCATACAGCTTGTATGCGGAAGAAGTGCTGCAAGAAAAATCAGGTTTTATCAGGATAATTGAACAGCGTTCAAGAGGACTTATATCGGTCATTTTTTCACCGATTCCCGTACAAAACGCCGCTCCTCCTCTTATGCAGAAGGGAACGTCTGCGCCAAGCTTTGCCCCTATTTCTTCAAGCCTGCCTTGTGAAAATATGCCGCAAACAGAGTTTAAGCCTGTAAGCACCGCTGCTCCGTCAGTGCTGCTTCCTCCAAGTCCCGCCATTATCGGTATACGCTTTTCTATGGAAACACATACCCTGCCTGATTTACCGCTTTCCTTTAAAAACAGCGCTGCCGCCTTATAAGCTATGTTTTTCTCATTACAGGGGATTTGGGAATTATCACAGGATATTTCAATTATGTTCTCGGTTCGATTAGTTTGAAATTCACCGCTTCCGTCCCCATATTCTTCAAAGGAAATATGAACCGTATCACAAAGGGAAATCTGCTGCATAATATTATTAAGTGAATGATAGCCGTTTGGAAGAGTGCCTGTAATATCAAGAAACAGGTTTATTTTTGCATAAGCAGGCAGGGTAATTGTTTTTTTCATCAATGTTCAGCCTCTCGGATTTTAGGTTTTCAATTATACTTTAAATACTAATTTTCTATCCACGGCAAAATACATCTATATATTGTTCGTCAATTATCAATATCCATTTACTTAATCTCTTCCAAAAATTCTTTAATTCTCTCCAAGGCGGTGTTAAGATGCGCTAATGAATATGCGTAGCTGACTCTGACATAACCCTCTCCCGACTCTCCGAATGCGTCGCCGGGAACAATGGCAACCTTTTTTGCGTTAAGCAGCTGTTTGCAAAACTCTTGTGAGCTTAATCCCGTGGATTTTATACAGGGAAAAGCGTAAAATGCGCCCTCAGGTTCAAAACAGCTTAGTCCCATATCGTTAAAGCCTTTCACAACAAATCTGCGTCTTGCATTGTATTCATCTTTCATATGCCTAACGTCGTTGTCACATTCGGTCATTGCTGTTACTGCCGCATATTGGCTTACCGTAGGACCGCACATAATACCGTATTGGTGAATTTTCAGCATTTGAGTTGCAATAGGCTGCGGCGCAGCAAAATAACCCATTCTCCAGCCTGTCATTGAAAATGCCTTTGAAAAGCCGTTAATAAGTATGGTACGTTCTTTCATACCCTCTATTTCCGCAATGGAAACGTGCCGCTCATCGCCGTAAGTAAGCTCGCTGTAAATTTCGTCGGATATTACGAAAATGTCCTTATCCCTTATCACTTCGGCAATTTTTTCCAATTCGCTTCTGTGCATTACCGCTCCTGTGGGATTGTTCGGGAAGGGAAGAACCAATGCCTTTGTCTTAGGCGTTATTTTTTCCCTCAAAGCTTGCGGCGTAAGCTTAAATTTATCTTCCTCTTTGGTTGCGATAATAACGGGAACTCCTCCCGCAATTTTAATAAGAGGAGCATAGCAAACAAAGCTGGGCTCCACCACAATAACCTCGTCGCCGGGGTTAATTATTGCTCGAAAGGCGCAGTCAATGGCTTCCGATCCGCCTACCGTCACGATAATTTCACTTTTTGGATCGTATTTTACTCCTATTTTGCGGAATGTGTAGTCGGATATTGTTTCTCTCAGCTGAATAAGTCCTGCGTTGGCTGTATAAGCGGTTTTGCCTTTTTCAAGAGTTTTTATCGCCTCCTTGCGTATTGCCCAAGGCGTTTTAAAATCAGGCTCTCCAACAGAAAGTGAGATAACGTTTTCAACTGTTGCGGCAATATCGAAAAACTTTCTTATTCCCGAAAATTTTACTTCCTGTACTGTTTTCGAAAGCAGCTTATCATAGTCAATCACGGCGACACCAAGCTCCTTTCGTCTGCTTCCTCCCCCGAAAAGTTTACGCCCTTTTCCTTGTATCTTTGCAGAATAAAGTGGGTTGTTGTGGATAAAACTCCGTCGAGAGTAGCAAGCCGTTCCGAAACGAACAGCGCAATATCTCTAAGATTAGTACCTCTGATTATCACCGCCAAATCAAAGCCGCCGCTCATAAGCTGAACAGTGTCCACTTCGTCATATTGAGCGATAACTTTTGCCACGTCGTCATAGCCGCACTCAACCTGAGGAGATACTCTAAGCTCTATAAATGCGGTAACTGCATTCTTATCGTATTTTTCCTCATTGATAATGGCGGAATAGCCGATAATCATTCCGTCGTCTTCCAATTTTTTAATTTGCGCCGCCACCATTTGGGGAGATATACCCAAAATTGCCGCTAACTGTTCGTTGGACATTCTTGCGTTTTCTCTCAGTAAATCAACTAAGGTTTTCATTCCGTTTTTCCTTTCAAATCTATTCAAATTATTATTTCTACAGGTTTTCTGTGACTGTAATAAAAAATCCTGTCAAATCCGCATTTTTTTGCAAGATTTATCCCTTCCCGGATGCCCTTGCCCAAATCCGCCGTTCTGTGAGCGTCAGAACCTACGGTGATTATTTCGCCGCCTAATTTTTTATAAAGACTGACATAGTGTTCATCGGGCAATGTTACGCCAATTTTTTGCCTTAACCCCGAAGTATTTATTTCAATCCCCATATTGTTTTTAATCAGGGTTTGAAATATTTTGGTGATAATAGGCTCAAATTCGCTCATATTGATATTTATTCCAAAATCTCCCTTGATATATCTTAAAGGGTAGGTCAAATGCCCTAAAACGTCAAACTTGCCCCACTCCGCCATTTCAAGCACTTCTTCAAAGTACAGGTTTAATAAATAGCAGGGATCGATTTTTTTGTAATCCAAGTAATAAAAATCATCATAACCTTTTACCATATGGCAGGAGCCGATTATAAACTCAAAATCATAGCTTTCCAACATACGACGGGTAAGCTGATAATCGTGTACCGGCTGTCCCAATTCCACGCCGTAGTGAATATCAAGCTTATTCTCATACTCCTTTATTATATGAGGAAGAAGTATTGAGGATTGCTTTACAGGCTCTTCATACAAAAATTCCTTGTCGTAAAACTTGTTGATTTCCAAGTGATCGGTAATGGTATAGTGCTGTATTCCAAGCTCCAAGGCTCTTTCTGCCATTTCTCGAATTGTGTTTTCTCCGTCGGGAGATTGGTTGGAATGGCTGTGACTGTCTGCTAAAATAAAGGATTTGTAGTCTTGCACAGTGTTCAATGTTTTTTCCTTTTGCTTACATTTGTTTTTATATATGATTATTTTGCATTATACTAATTTGTACAATGTTCAACAATCTGTTTTCTTTTGTTTGCATTTGTTTTTGCATAACAATATATTATTTTATCATAAATATAAAAATTTGTCTACTGAAATCTTTACATTTTTAAAAAAATTCGTTATAATAGATTGGTAAAAAATATTTTTGAAAGGATAATTAAAATATGAAAGCGGTAGTAGCGGTAATAGGAAAGGATACGGTAGGAATTTTGGCGAAAATCAGCACCATTTGTGCAGAGGACAATGTAAACGTTATGGACGTTACCCAAACCATAATGCAGGATATGTTTGCTATGACGATGTTAATTGACATTTCAAAATGTACGGAAGAATACAGCCTTCTTGCGGATAAGCTGAAGAAGGCGGGAGATGAAATGAATCTTCAGGTTCATGTTATGCACGAGGATATTTTTAATTCAATGCATCATATTTGATTTTGATAATGATTTTTTGCTTGAAGATAATTATTTCACATTAAAGGAGAAGGTTACACAATGGTAAGCACCAATGACATACTTGAAACCATTAAGATGATTCAAGAGGAAAACCTCGATATACGCACCATAACTATGGGTATTTCCTTGCTTGACTGTATAGACAGCGACATAGACAAGGCTTGCGGCAAGGTTTACGAAAAAATGATGCGTGTGGCGGAAAATCACGTTAAAACAGGGGAGGAGATCGAAAAGCGTTACGGTATACCCATTATAAACAAGCGTCTTTCCGTAACCCCCATATCTATTTTGGCAGCCTCCACAGGCGGCAGTCCAGTAAAATTCGCCAAAACTCTCCAGCGCGTAGCCGAGGGCACAGGCGTAAACTATATCGGCGGTTACTCCGCACTTGTGCATAAGGGATTTTCGGCAGGCGACTTAGAGCTTATTAAATCTATTCCCGAAGCGGTTGCGGAAACCTCAAATGTATGTTCCTCGGTAAATATCGGATCTACCAGAGCAGGTATAAATATGGATGCGGTAAAGCTTATGGGACAGGTTATTTTGGACAGCGCAAAGGCGACGGCGGATAATCACTGCTTTGGAGCGGCTAAGATAGTGGTGTTCTGTAATGCTGTAGAGGACAATCCCTTTATGGCGGGCGCATTTCACGGCGTAGGCGAACCGGATACCGTTATAAACGTGGGAGTAAGCGGTCCGGGCGTTGTCAGAGCGGCTCTTGCAAAAATGAAAGACGCAAATATCAGCGAAATAGCGGAAGTAATAAAAAGAACCGCTTTTAAAATTACCCGTATGGGACAGCTTGTAGGCACAGAGGCAAGCAAGGCTTTGGGCGTGCCTTTCGGAATAGTTGACTTATCACTTGCCCCAACTCCCGCTGTAGGGGACAGTGTGGCGCATATATTGGAGGAAATGGGGCTTGAAAGCTGTGGAGCATACGGCACTACAGCAGCCCTTGCCCTTTTGAATGACGCTGTTAAAAAAGGCGGCGTTATGGCTTCTTCTCAGGTGGGAGGACTATCGGGCGCATTTATCCCCGTTTCGGAGGACTCGGGAATGATAGACGCCGTAAGCTGTGGTTCTCTTTGCCTTGAAAAATTGGAGGCAATGACGGCAGTTTGCTCGGTTGGTCTTGATATGGTTGTGATTCCGGGAGATACTCCCGCTTCCACCATATCGGGAATTATTGCGGACGAAGCAGCCATAGGAATGGTAAACAGCAAAACCACCGCAGTACGAGTTATTCCCGCAATAAATATGAAAGAGGGAGAAACCTTGGAGTTCGGCGGTCTGTTCGGCAGCGGTCCTGTTATGAAGGTCAACCGATTCGACTGTTCCAAGTTCATAGACAGAGGAGGACGTATTCCCGCTCCTTTGCAGAGTCTGAAGAATTGATATATTGTCAAAAAAATAGCAAAAATGTTTCCTCTATAAAAGCGGAATTTTTAACAAAATCACCGAAAAATTTTTTAAAGCTTTTTAAATGCTGAAAATAGTATTGAAAAAATTTTTTAACGGGTATAAAATAGTTTTTGGTTTATAAATACTAAATCTATGTTTTTTAATTTTTATCGGGTTATCCGCTATATATTGTTATTTTAACAGCTTATCGATTTTGAAAGGCGGCTGAAACTATGCAAAGTACAGTTAACGGCAGTTCCATTAAACATATTATCGAATTGGATAAACAAGCAAGAAATAAGGTCCTTGAAGCAAAAAAGCAAGCGGAGAAAATAATTGCCGACGCTGAAGAAAAAAAAGAAAAGATATTGCTTGATTTTAAGGCTGACACCGAGCGTAAAATTGAAGAATTTAAAACATCCGCTCAAAAGGATTACGAAGAGAAGCTGTCCCTGATAAATTCGGAAAGGGACAAAAAAATCGCAGCATTTGACAGCACCTTTGATGAAAACAAAGATTCTTTAATGGATAAAATATTTGAATCGGTAACAGACTGTAAACGGAGGAGCTGAGTATGGCTGAAGCAATTAACGCAAAAGCCAGAGCGATTTACGGAAAAAGGCTTACTAAAGAGGATTACAACAATCTTGTTCATAAAAACGGAGTAAGCGGCGTGGTGGCATATCTTAAAACCACCGAGCGTTACCGCAGACTGTTCGCCAATGTAAATGAAAATCAAATACACAGAGGTCAGGTTGAATCCCTTTTGGCAAAATATGTGTTTGAGCTGTATATGAAGCTTTGCAGATTTATGTCGGCGGATAAAAACAGCTTTTGTATGTATATGATAAAGGAGCTGGAGATAAAGCAGATTATTTCCGCTCTTATGTATATTGGAGCAGGCTCTGACGACGGTTATCTTTTGGAGATGCCCGCTTACCTTTCGGGCTATCTTTCCTTTGACTTAATGAAGCTGTCAAAGGCGAAAAACTATACTGAAGTGTTGGACGCAGTTGAAAGCACGCCCTATTATAAAATTTTAAAGCCCTTGCTGATTGGAGCGAAGGACGGAGAAAACTTGGAAGAATGTGCTGTGACGCTGTACAGCGGATTTTTACAATGGGCATTTAAAGCTATTGACAAGGATCATAAAGGCACGGAAGCAAAAATGCTAAAAGAAATGTTTTTAAAGCAGTCGGACTTGTCCAACATTATGATTTGCTATCGAAAACGCAGCTTGTTTAACGAAAGCAGCGAGGAGATAAAAAAATCCCTTTATAATCAGCATTACCGTGTAACTCCCCAAGTTATCGACGATATTCTTTCACAGCAGGACGCAGATAAAAAGCTGACGGAGCTGCTGAAAAGGCTGTATTTAAAGAATGTCGAGTTTGATCCTTTGGATTTGGAAACTTCAATCCGCAGATACAATTACGCTTTTTACAAAAAACAGCTTTATTTCACCTCGGACGGCACAATGGCATTATATTCTCTTATGGGACTTTGTCAAATGGAGCGTTCCAATTTGCAGAAAATAATAGAGAGCGCAAGATATGACAGATCTCCCGAGGAAACGGAAAAGCTGCTTGTATATTAAGATTATATCGGTTGTTTTTTACGAAAAATATTTTCTTTATAATTCAAAAAAGTATTAAACATCGGAAGGTTGATTATGGCTATTGAAAAAATGGCTCTCGTTCGTATCGAGGGCGCTTTGAAAAGGGTAAACAAAACCCTGATGAAATGCTGTGAAAGCAACTGCTTCCACATAATAGCCTCCTCTAAGGGCGACGGAGAAAACGGCTTTAGAGCGCTTAAATCCAAAAGTCCCTTTGGACCTATTTTAAACAGGGCAAAGGCTTTGGCGGACGGCTTGGGCATTGAGGTCAAGAAAACGGATTACGACGATGTTAATATGAATGTCACCGTAGATTTCGACAACTACTACAAGGACATTGAACAGCGTTATAACCGCATTTTTGAAACCAAGCTCCGTTTGGAGGAAAAGTTAAAGGAGCACAGCCTTGCCCTTATGCAGGTGGAAAAGCTGTCGGGCTTGGATACGGACTTTTCCGATATTTTTACCTGTAAATACATTAAGCTGAGATTTGGCAAGCTCCCCTTAGACAGTTTGCCTAAGCTTGACTATTACAGCGACAGAAATTTTATCTGCTATCATTTTAAGGAAGAGGACGGCTATTCGGAAATTCTCTACATTACTCCCGTTCAGGACGCAGTGGAGGTAGACGATATTTTTGATTCGCTGTTTTTTGAACGCACCCATCTTCCCGATTATATTCACGGGGACGCAGATACGGCAAAAACCGAGATGCTGAAGCTGGTTAATGAAGAAAACGCCGAGCTTGATAAGGTAAAGGCTGATATTTCTCTGTTAAAGTCGGAAGTGGAAGCTGAATTTTTAAAGATTACAAGCAAGTTAGCGGCTATTGACCAAAGCTATGATTTAAGGCAAAACGTGCTTGCCGTAAATAACAAGTTTTACCTTTCGGGTTACGTTCCCAAAAGACAGCTTAAATCCTTTACGGCTTCAATACAAAGCATTTCCGATGTTCAGATAAGGGAAAGCCCTCTTGACAGCGAGCCTAATTCATCGCCGCCCGTGCTTTTGAGAAACTGCTGGCTTTTCAGACCCTTTGAAATGTTTGTGAAGATGTACGGTCTTCCGAATTACAACTGTTTTGACCCTACTCCTTATGTGGCGGTAACGTTTATGCTGATTTTCGGCATTATGTTCGGCGATTTGGGACAGGGACTGCTGATTACCGTGCTTGGAATTATTCTTGACAAAGCAAAGCACGTGAAGTTAGCTCCCATTATGCAGAGAATAGGTATTACAAGCGCATTATTCGGCGTACTTTACGGTTCGGTATTCGGCAATGAGGAGATAATAGAGCCGTTCTTCAAAATCCCGTCGGTGTATCAGGCGTTAGGCTATTCTACCGCTCCCAAGGACATTTTCCAGGTATCTACCATACTGCTTATTGCGGCAATAGGCTTAGGCGCTGTTTTGGTTCTCATTTCAATGATGATGAACATCGTCACCAATATAAAAACCTCCAAATGGCTTTCCGAAGCGGTAATAAGTCCAAACGGAATTGTGGGAATGGTTTTCTATGCTTCTGTTATTGTAGGTGCGGCTTTTACCTTGGGTTTAGGCATAAATGCTTTTACAACACCTTATGTATTATGTCTTATAATTTTGCCCTTGGTGCTGCTGTTCTTTAAAGAGCCTATAGTATCCTTGGTAAACAAGGTTTTAAAGCCTAAAGCAAGGGATAACGCCTCAAACATTCTTCACGCCGTAAAAACTTATTCCAACGCAGTTTCAAAGCTGCAAGCGGTAAACGAATCGGAAAAGGTTTTGGGCGAGATAGTGGAAGAGGGACATTTCAAGGCTCAGTACGGTTCTATTGATATTAAGTCTTATGAAAAAATACAATCAGCCGTAAAAGCGGATTATGTATTTTATCCCTTTGAAAGCGAAGGAAACAATGTCACCGGCGTTTATATTTCCAAGGCAAAGGATAAAGCTTTGGTTGACAGAGCCTTTGCAGAGTTGGGATTTAAGAAAATGAAAATGCCCGAGCATATTCAGGACATTAAAAAGGCGCAAAATCTTCACCTTTCCAATTATATTGCACAGGCTAAGAAGGAGCAGAAAAGCGTCGGCAACTTTATAATCGAGGGAATTATCGAGCTTTTTGAAAGCTGCTTGACTTACATCACCAACACTATGTCGTTCCTGCGTATTGGCGGATTTATTTTAAGCCATGCGGGTATGATGCTTGTTGTGTCTGTTTTGGCAGGCACGGAGTTAGGCGTTAAATATTTTCTTGTTCAAATTTTGGGAAATCTGTTTGTAATCGGTATGGAAGGATTTTTGGTGGGTATTCAGGTACTGCGTCTTGAGTTTTACGAGATATTCAGCAGATTTTACAAGGGCGACGGAAAGCCATTCAACCCTATCGTTGCCAACTTTCAGGCAGACGATTGATTTGATATAACTTGATATTAAGCATAATTTAAATTACAAAATATATTCAATTTTCGGAGGATAAAAAAATGGATAAAGCATATCTTTTTCTCTTACCTTTAATCGCAGTTTCACTTATTATCATTCCTTTGGTAATAGCATTAAAAAGAAAAAAGGCGGGAAAGCCCGTAAGCATTAAGAAATCCATTCTCATTAACGCTTGTTCCTTTATCGGCTGTATGGCTTTGATGATTTGCGTTATGCCTGCTTTTGTAGGCGCAGCTTCAGACGCCCCCGAAGCAGCGGCAGACGGTCTTTCAAAAGGCATGCAGTATTTGGCGGCAGCTCTTTCAACAGGTCTTGCCACGATAGGTACGGGTATTGCGGTAGGCAATGCAGCTCCCGCAGCTATCGGCGCTACCAGTGAGGATGATAAGAACTTTACCAAATCTCTTATTTTCGTTGCATTGGGCGAAGGCGTTGCAATTTACGGCTTGCTGATTTCCATTCTTATTCTTTTCAGCTGATCGTTATATATCAAGACAGTATCAAAACGGATTTGCGCTATAGAATTTAAGAATGTTTAGTATTTTGATTTTTAGATTATTTGTTAGAAGGTATTTCGATGAAATTTTATCTTATAAGCGATAATATCGATACACTTATGGGTATGCGGCTTGCGGGAATAGACGGAGTTGTGGCTCACGAAACGGAAGAGGTAACTCAGCAGCTTGATAAGGCAATGAAGATGAAAGACGTTGCCATTATTCTTATGACCAAAAAGCTGATAGATCTTTGCAGAGATAAGGTTTATCAGCTTAAGCTAAGCTGTCCCAAGCCTTTAATAGTGGAAATTGCCGACCGCCACGGCGACAGTCAGGTAACCAAGACTATAAGCGGATACGTAAACGAGGCTATAGGATTAAAAATATAGAATTTTTTTGGCAGTTTTTAATACTGTTTGAATACTGTAAGCATTTGAAAAAGCTTTTTTAATTTCTGCTTTTGTTTATTTTTGATAAAATAGAAGAATCTTGATTGAATGTTAATTATTATATATCGGAATACCGAAAGGATATAAGCTATGGACAATATGGAGAAAACGGCTAAATTTGAACAAGCTATAAACAGTGCGGCGGATGCGGAAATAAAAGGATATTTGGAGCAGGCGCAAAAAGCGGCGGAAGAGGCTTTAAAGTCGGTAAACACAGAGTATTTGGATAAAAGCGACAACAGTTTTTTATCTGAAACGGAAAAGATAAAAAAGAGCTTTGAACACCAATTATCCCAAAAACAGTTTGACGCTTCAAGAGAAGTTTTTGCACATCGTACAAAACGTGTGGAGGAGCTTTTTTCACAGCTGAAGCAAGAGATAGCCGATTTCACTCAAACCCCTGAATATGAAAATAAACTGTTTGAAATCATAAAAGAAATTGAAGGGGATTATCCTTTTGATGAAGCAACGGTTCTTTATGTCAGACAGAAGGATTTGGACAAGGTTAAGGAAAAGTATCCCAAGCTTAAAGTTGAGGCTGACAAAAAGATAAAATTAGGCGGAGTTTCCGTATTTTATCCAAATATGTCGCTTTTTTTGGATAAAACCTTTGACAATTCCTTTGAAAATCAAAAAGCGGAATTTGTAAACAACAAAATAATGCAGCTTTAAATCATTAAATTTTGCTGAATCCGTATATTTCAAATTGGGAAAAAGGTCTGCGCCGTGATTTTATTTAAATAGTTTAATTTTTACAGCGCAGCGTTAATAATACATCTCAAGAAAAGGCTGGTGCATAACTTGAACACTATCTATGCCATAAATGGTCCTGTAATAAAGGTTAAGGATACAAAAGATTTTTCTATGCGAGAAATGGTTTATGTAGGCGATAAAAAGCTTATCGGCGAAGTAATCGGAGTAAGCGACGATTTTACAATAATACAGGTTTATGAAAACACGGACGGCTTAAAAGTAGGGGAACAGGTGTACACAACCGGCTCTCCTATGTGCGCTACATTGGGACCGGGAATAATCAGCAATATATATGACGGAATACAGCGTCCGTTAAGCGATATGAAGAATCTGTCGGGTGCTTTTGTATCCGAGGGCAGCGCAATACCTGCTCTTAACGGTGAAAGAAAGTTTGACGTTACCTTTACGGTAAAGGTTGGAGATAAGGTATCGGCAGGTCAGATTTATGCTACTTGTCCCGAAACGCCGCTTATCACCCACAAGTGTATGATTCCCCCTTCCGTTAAAAGCGCAACTGTCACTTATGTTGGGGAAAACGGTGAATATTCGGTAAACGATACTGTTTTAAAGCTGTCCGTTGAGGACGAGGAAAACGAAATGTCTTTAACTCTTTGCCAGAAATGGCCTATAAGAGATCCCCGCCCTTCAAAAGCACGTATTCCCATATCCAAACCCCTTATCACAGGTCAGCGTGTTATAGACACTGTTATTCCCATAGCCAAAGGCGGAGCGGCGGCTATACCGGGCGGTTTTGGGACGGGAAAGACTATGACCCAGCACCAGCTTGCAAAATGGTGCGACGCAGATATAATAGTATACATCGGCTGCGGCGAGCGCGGAAACGAAATGACGCAGGTTTTGGAGGAGTTCAGCCAGCTTATTGACCCTAAATCGGGCAGACCGCTTACCGACAGAACAGTGCTTATCGCCAACACCTCAAATATGCCTGTTGCCGCACGTGAAGCATCTATTTACACAGGAATTACATTAGCCGAATACTATCGAGATATGGGCTATCATATCGCAATAATGGCGGACAGCACAAGCCGTTGGGCGGAGGCCTTGCGTGAAATATCGGGACGCCTTGAGGAAATGCCTGCAGAAGAAGGATTCCCCGCATACCTTCCTTCCCGTCTTGCGGAGTTTTACGAGCGTGCAGGGTATGTCAAGACTTTAAACGACAACGAAGGAAGCGTTACCATAATAGGCGCTGTTTCCCCGCAGGGTTCGGACTTTTCTGAGCCTGTTACCCAAAATACAAAAAGATTTGTTCGCTGCTTTTGGGCTTTGGATAAGTCATTGGCTTACGCAAGACACTATCCCGCAATAAATTGGATGACCAGCTATTCTGAATATGTGGAGGACTTAGAGCCTTACTACACGAAAAATGTCAGCCCCGAGTTTATGCCTTTAAGGCAGGAAATTTCCACGCTTTTGGTGGAGGAAAGCAATTTAATGGAGATAGTAAAGCTGATTGGCGCAGACGTTTTGCCCGACGACCAAAAGCTTATTATAGAAACCGCAAGGGTTATCAGAGTAGGATTTTTGCAGCAGAACGCTTTCCACAAGGATGATACCTTTGTGCCCCTTGAAAAACAGCTGCTTATGATGAAGGTGATAATCAAGCTTTATCACGAGGCGGAGGACGCAATTAAAAGGGGAGTGCTTTTCTCGGAGATAACGGGAACGGGACTTTTTGACAAGCTGATAAAGATAAAGTATGATATTCCCAACGATAAGACGGAGATGTTTGCGGACTATGAAAAGGAAATTGAAAATGTAATCCGCAGCTTGTCCTCTAATGCAGCTTAATATGTTATACAGAATAACCGAAAGGAGCAGGATTTTATTTGTTTTTTATCATTTCAGATAATAAGCAGATAAAGTCAGGATTGTAATAACAATGTCAGTACAGTATTCGGGACTTACCTCGGTAAACGGACCTTTGATCTGCCTTGAAGGCGTTAAAGATGTGGGATATGAAGAAACAGCCGTTATTCATCTTGACGACGGCTCTCAGCGTATGGGAAGAGTCGTTCAGATGGAGGGTGATAAGGTTATATTGCAGGTTTTTGAAGGCACAAACGGATTGTCCTTAAAAAACACCAAGACGGTATTTGGGGGAAAGCCGCTGGAAATACCCCTTGCCGAAGAAATGTTAGGTCGTGTGTTTAACGGCGTTGGAAAGCCTATCGACGGACTCGGACCTGTATTTCCCGAAAAATACGGAGATATTAACGGTCGTGCGTTAAATCCCGTTGCCCGTTCCTACCCAAAAAACTATATTCACACAGGTATAAGCTCGATAGATTGTTTGATGACCCTTATCAGAGGACAAAAACTGCCTATATTCTCGGGTTCGGGACTTTCCCACAACAAATTAGCGGTTCAGATTGTACGTCAAGCCAAAATCGCAGATTCGCAGAATAAAGACTTTGCGGTTGTTTTTGCGGCAATGGGCGTTCAGAACGACGTAGCGGATTATTTCAGGCGCAGCTTTGAGGAATCGGGAGCTATCGGACGTGTTGTAATGTTCCTTAATATGTCCAATGATCCTATTATCGAACGTACTCTTACTCCTCGATGCGCTCTTACCGTTGCGGAATATTTGGCGTTTGAAAAGAATATGCACATATTGGTTATTATGACCGATATTACATCATACGCAGAGGCTTTGCGAGAATTCAGCTCCTCAAAGGGCGAAATCCCGGGAAGAAAAGGCTATCCCGGTTATCTTTATTCCGACCTTGCATCGCTGTATGAGAGAGCGGGAGTTATTGAGGGCAGCAGCGGCTCTGTAACGCAGATACCAATTCTCACAATGCCCAATGACGATATAACTCACCCCATACCTGACCTTACCGCCTATATCACCGAAGGGCAGATAGTGTTTGACAGAAACCTTGACCAGACGGGCGTTTATCCCGGATTATCGGTGCTTTTGTCCCTGTCAAGACTTATGAAGGACGGTATTGGCGAAGGCTTTACCCGCCCCGATCACCCCGATGTGGCAAATCAGCTCTTTTCGGCGTATGCAAAGGTTCAGGACGCACGTTCCTTAGCTTCCGTTATAGGTGAGGACGAGTTATCAGCAACCGACAAGGCTTATATGAAATTTGGCGATGCTTTTGAGCAGAATTTCTTAAATCAGGGATTTGAAGAAAACCGTACTATAGACGAAACCTTGGATTTGGCTTGGGATTTGCTTTGTATGCTGCCCCATAGCGAGCTTGACCGTATGAGCGAAAAGCTTATTAAAGAAAATTATGATGTTAAGAGAGCGGAGAAGTTTATGTAAATCGGCTCTGCATTTAACTCCGAATAAATTTGAGAGAGGTGCTTATGGCACAACAGCAGGTTTTTCCCACTAAAGGCAATTTAATGGCGTCAAAGCGTTCCTTGGCACAGGCACAGTTAGGCTATGAGCTAATGGACAGAAAGCGCAATATTCTTATAAGGGAAATGGTATCTTTATCCGATAAAGCAAAGGAAATAAGAGGAGGTATCGAATCTGTTTTCGCAGAGGCATATAAAGCTTTGGAAATGGCTAATATTACCTTAGGCGTAGTTGAGCCTTTAACAAAGCAAATTCCCGAGGATAACAGCGTTTGCGTTACCTACCGCAGCGTTATGGGCGTGGAGCTTCCAACCGTCACATTGGATGATACTCCGCCGGAAATGCTGTACAGCCCCGCCGTTACCAACAGCCAATTCGATAAAGCCTATATTTGTTTTAACAAGGCAAAGCATATGGCGGCAACCTTAGCGGAAATAGAAAACAGCATATACCGACTTTCCGTTGCTATCAAAAAAACTCAAAAAAGAGCCAATGCGCTTAAAAATATACTTATTCCCCGTTACTCCTCACAGGTTAAGTTTATAACCAACGCTTTGGAGGAAAAGGAAAGAGAGGAATTTTCAAGGCAGAAGATTATAAAAGCTACAAAGCAATCGTCTTAATTTTTTGGAACAACCTGTGATTATTCGATACTTATAAGATAGGCTGTTATTGCTGCTTTCCTTAATAAAAAGGAAAAAGCTTGATTTCATTGATAAAACATTGATAAATAAAAGGACTGCAAATGTAATACAGTCCTTTTTGTATATATTTTTATTATCTTTGCTTGTATCTATATTGTTTTTCAATCATATTTTTTAAAAAGCGATAAAAAGCGGAAAACATTATTACTGTAATAAAGATTTAGAATACCGAGCATCATTCGCCGTCATATTTTTCCCGAACAACGTTTGGCATATCCTTATACTGCACCTCTTCCCAATAAACCACACCCTGAACGGCTTTTGTTGTAAGCTTTAAAAAAGCATCCTCTTTAAGCTCTCTGGTTGTGCCAAAGGTAAAGGTTTTTTCGCCGCCGCTTTCATTATAGCATTTTAGGGTATAAAGATATTTCATACCGCCTGTAAAATCTATCACTCCGCCTTGTCCTGCGTTTTTGTTTATTTCGTACTCACTGTTTTTAATTTGCGTATAATAATAGCTTTCTCCGCTTTGAAACAGCAAAAATACACCTAAAGAAAAAATTGCAGCCAATGCGATTGCGGTAACTATGATTATTGTTTTTTTCATTTTATCATTTCCTTTCTGATTTAGGCGGCACAGTTCCCGGTAATTTCGGTTATTTCTTTCTCCGATTGGGATATGTAGCCGTATTTAACCATTTGCTTTAATACCTGTTTTGTTCTTTTTTCTGCAAGTTCGGGATTTGCATCGGGAGAATACACCGAGGGCGCATTTGGTATTCCCGCTAACATTGCACATTGATAATCGGTCATATATCGGGGCAAAACCTTGAAGTATCCAACAGCGGCTTCTTTTACGCTGTAGTATCCGCTGCCGAAATATATGGTGTTGACATAAAGCTCCAATATTTTTGATTTATCCAAGGTTTTTTCTATGTGAACCGCCATAAACATTTCGGCAATTTTTCTGATAAAGCTTTTTTCATTGCTGAAATAAATGTTTTTTGCTAACTGCTGAGTTATTGTGCTGCCGCCTTCCGCAAGACTTAGGGTTAAAATGTCGTTTTTAATCGCTCTGGCTATTGCAATGGGATAGATACCCGAATGATAGTAAAAT
>CAZRRT010000035.1:0-19648 GCA_964602605.1 uncultured Ruminiclostridium sp. | reverse complement strand
CTAAGATGAAATCCGCCGCCTTAGAGGCGGGGGACATCTTTGCAGCGGTTATATCCTTTGTTTTCATATTCCCTCGTTCAAAAATTTATCAGACTTGTAACAACTTCCGTAATGTTTTTAAATATAGGCAAGGCAATTATCAACAAGGCAACCTTTCCCGATATTTGCAGCTTTCCCGCTATTGCCGTTTCTCCTGCGTCCCTGCAGCAGTCGCAGGCGAGCTGAGTAAGGTAGCACACCGCCAAAGATTTTAACAGAACCTCACTGTAAATTCCGTCAAGTCCCGCTTTTTCGGTAAGCTGTGAAATATAGCTTATTATAGGCTGTATGGCGGTTATTACCGATATAAATATCAAAATTCCCGCCGCCAATGAAATAAACATAGAATATTCGGGCTTATACTGTTTTAACACAATAGCCAAGACTGCGGCTATTATTCCGAAAGAAACTATTATTACAATGTTCATTTGTTATTCCTTTTGTTGTTCAGTAAAGATTAAACACCTGCTTTATCGTATCAAACAGCATACTTATCTGTGTTATTATCATTGTCAAAACCACAATAAGTCCCGCAATAGTGGTCATCATTGCCTGCTCCTCTCTTCCCGACCTTTGAAGCAGCATATTAAGCACCGCTACTACTATTCCGATTGCCGCTATCTGAAATATTAAATCCACATCCATAACTGCCCCTCCAATAATATACAATAATTTTTTACAAGATCATAATACCAACTGCCAAACCGCAAAGCAGCCCCACCGACCTGTACATTTTTCCCTTGTCGGTATAGTCCTTTTTTGCCTGTTCAAGCTGATTTTTCATCAAATCAAAATACAGCTCCAAAAAAGACAGCTGACCTTCTGTATCTGTCTGACCTAAATTTTCACCCAAACCCATTAACAATTCCTTATCTCTTTGGTTAATATAAGGCTGCCTTTTAACCCCCTCCTGCCACATTAAATGAAAATTATAATTTTTATCATCATTATCAGGATAATAACAGCGGACAAAGCACAGCTCCTTATACTCGGGATTTTGTGAGGAAGCTGCAAATATTTCTACCATTTCAGAATTAGTGTAACGGATTTTAACCGATATTTCTTTTATCAGCAATAAAACCGCCGACAAGGTTTTTTCTCTTTCTTTAAGCCGCATTGAAAAAAACAATCCGCATATCCCTCCCAAAACGGCTACCGCTACGGCAAAAGCAATATTCATATTATTTCTTTCCTTTGTTTTAAATCGATTATATCAGTAACCTGTCCCAATTTTCCTCCCAAAAAGGCTATATGGCTTATTCCGCCTGTTTTTACAACAGCACTGTTTTTAGCTTGATTTATTGTGCCGCAGTGCAAGGTGAATATCATCTTAACGCCGCAGTTAAAACATTGTTTAATGCTGCTCTCCTCACCTGTTATCTCATCGCAGGCTATGTATTCGGGAGAAAGGGTTCTTGTGGCTATCTCTATTCCCTCGGACTTTTCGTAGCTGTTAAGAATATCGGAAAATATCCCTATGTTGTTTTGAGGTACTCCTCCGTATACTGCGGCTATCTCACCCCTTGTATCCACCACCGCAATTTTATTTTTTTCACCTATTATTCTGCACAGATCTCTTAGAATAGTGGTTTTGCTGCTCATAGGTCTGCCCGCTATTAAAAGCCCCGTAAAGCTTTCCGAATATACAACATTCTTTAAGACTTCACCGCAGCCTATTATCTCTCTTGCAATTCTTAAATTTATGCTGCTGACGTCTTTTATTCCCTCCAACTTGCCGTCCTTCATTACCGCCGTACCGCAAAAGCCCGCCCTGTGACCGCCTTTTAATGTTATGTAGCCGCTTTTAAGCTCTTTTTCATAGCTGTGAAGAGAGTAATTGCAAAATACTTTTATACACTCGGCTATTTCTTGAATATTAACGGTTTTTTCAAGGATAAATCTGCCTTTTATTGTTTCCAAGGCAATAGGCTGTCCCGCTCTTAAACGTATCTCGCATATATCGCCAAGCCTGTATTTGGATTTTGCGATTACCGTTCCCAAAGCGCCCAAATAGGATAATACGCCTTTGTTGTCGTTAACCTCTGCGGTGATCATTTTGTTCTTCCCTTCTTTATTAACTTGTCTATATTTATGATGAATTATTTTAAGATATAACCTGCTTGACAAATAGTTAAAAAAAATATATAATATGAAAATGAAATTCAATTTCATTTTAGGAGAGCAAAATGGAAAATAAACAAAAAACATATAAAACAAAGCAGCGTTCAAAAGTTTTGGACTGTCTTATTCAAAACAAAAACAAGCATATGACCGCTGAGGACATTGTCGCATATTTAAAGGAACACGGGGCAGCGGTTGGCAAAGCTACTGTTTATCGCACCTTGGAAAAGCTGTTATCGGAAGGAAATGTGCGAAAATACATTTGTGAAGAAGGAAAAAGCGCTTGTTTTCAATATGTTGAGGATAACAGCTGCAACAGTCACTTTCATTTGAAATGCGTCAAGTGCGGCAAGCTGATACATTTGGAATGTGATTATCTTTCCGATTTGGAAAAGCATATTTTTGAGCTTCATAAATTTACAGTTGACAATACAAAAACGGTTCTTTACGGAATTTGCGGGGATTGCAGCCATGAGTAAAAGAAAATACTTTAAAACAATCACGCTTCTTATTATAATAACATTTCTTTTTACAGCTTGCTCAACTGTTCCAAATTCAAATAACAAAGACGGCAAAATTAACATTGTCACCACAATTTTTCCTCAATACGATTTTGCAAAACAGGTAGGCGGGGATAAGGTCAATGTGAGAATGTTGGTTACCCCCGGAGGAGAAAGCCATTCCTACGAACCTACTCCCCAAGATATTTCTGCGGTACAGGGTTGTAATATTTTCATCTGCTCGGGAGGAGAAAGCGACGTATGGTCAAAAGTAATTCTCAAATCCTTAGATGTAAGCAATATAAAAATCATAAATATGATGGACTGTGTGGACGCTGTAGAAGAGGAAATATCTCAGGGTATGACCGAAAAGCTGCCGATTCTTGCCGACAACGATGATGAAGAAATCGAATATGATGAACACGTGTGGACTTCGCCAAAAAATGCAAAAAAAATATCCTTAGCAATCCAAAAAGCGTTAATTGAAGTTGACGGTCAGAACAGCAATTATTACAAAGACAATTACCAACAATACGCAGAAAAATTGGATAATTTGGACAGCCAATACAAAAAAGCAGTTTCTATGGCGAAAAATCCTTTGCTTGTATTCGGCGACCGATTCCCTTTCAGATATTTGTTTGACGAATACAAAATAAAATACTATGCCGCATTCCCCGGGTGCAGCACAGATACCGACGTAAGCGCAAGCAATATGGCGTTTCTGATAAAAAAAGTTAAGGAAAACCGCCTTACCGCTGTATATTATATAGAGTTCAGCGCAAGAAAAATTGCCGATACCATTTCGGCGGAAACAGGAGCAGAGCCGCTGCTGTTTCACTCCTGCCACACTGTTTCAAGAGAAGATTTTGAAAACGGCGTAACTTACATTGATTTAATGGAAAAAAATCTTGAAAATTTGAAAAGAGGACTTAATATTGAAGCTGATTGAATGTAAAAATCTCAGTATGTCATACGAGGGAGTAACCGCCTTAAGCAATGTTTCCTTTTATTTGGAGCAAGGAGATTATCTGCTGGTGTTGGGAGAAAACGGATCGGGAAAAAGTACGCTTATAAAAGGACTTTTGGGATTAAAGCAGGCTTCTTCGGGAAGCATTGAATTTAACGGCATCACATCAAAACAAATAGGCTATCTTCCACAGCAAAGTCCCGTACAAAAGGACTTTCCCGCAACAGTAAAAGAGGTTATTCTGTCAGGCTGCCTTAACAACGGAAAAATATCTCCTTTTTATACAAGGGAGCAAAAAAACAGAGCGGATAAGTGTATTCATCATCTGCACTTGGAGGAGATACAGAAAAAAAGCTTTCGGGAGCTTTCGGGAGGACAGCAGCAAAGGGTCTTAATCGCCCGTGCATTGTGCGCCACAGACAAGCTTTTATTGTTGGACGAGCCTGTTACCGCACTTGACGCAATCGTAACCGCTGAAATATACGACTTGATCAACCACTTAAACAAAGTACACAACACCACGGTTATAATGATTTCTCACGATATTGTAAATTCCCTGCAATACGCAAACAAGGTTCTTCATCTTTCATCAAAGGCTTATTTTTTTGGCACTGTCAATGAATATGTGAAAACAGATTATTATAAAAATATGATTAAAGGAGGCAATAACATTGGATATTCTTGCTGAAATGCTTTCCTTTGGTTTTATTGCAAGAGCGTTAATAGTGGGTATTCTTATATCATTGTGTGCGTCGCTTTTAGGCGCAAGCTTGGTATTAAAGCGATATTCTATGATTGGCGACGGATTAAGCCATGTGGGGTACGGTGCGTTGGCGGTGGCTGCCGCCTTTAACTTGGCGCCTTTACAGGTTGCAATCCCCGTGGTGGTTGTTACCGCATTTTTCCTGTTAAAGCTGAGCAAAAACAGCAAGCTTAACGGCGATGCGCTTATTGCAATAATTTCCTGCAGCGCATTGGCGATAGGTATGATAGTGATTTCTGTTTTTGAGGTTAACATTGACGTTAACAGCTATATGTTCGGCAGTATTTTGGCTTTGCAGGAGGGGGACATTGTTTTAAGCGTAATTTCCTCACTTGCCGTAATAATTTTGTACGTACTGTTTTATAACCGTATTTTTGCCGTTACCTTCGACGAAAGCTTTTCAAAAGCAACGGGAATTAAAACAGGACTGTATAACGGTCTTATTGCCCTGCTTACCGCTGTGGTTACAGTAGTGGGAATGAGGCTAATGGGTGCTTTGCTAATTTCGGGACTTATTATCTTCCCGTCCTTAAGCGCAATGAGAATATGCAAAAGCTATAGAGGCGTAACCTTGTTTTCGGCGATTATTTCTGTTTTTTGCTTTATTACGGGACTTGTGATAACCTTTTATCTGCCTGTTCCCACGGGAGCGTGTATTGTTGTAACAAATTTGGCTGCATTTTTGATATGCGCTGTTATAGGAAAAATTAAGGAACTGACAGCTAAAGCTTTATAACCGCTGCAAAGATGTTCCCCTGCCTCTTAAGAGGCGGGTTACATCTTAGGTTCATTGAGGGTAAAATCCCTCAACGAACCTCGAAATTGCGAAGCAATTTCGGTAGCATGTTTAAGCTGTGCTTTAACGGCTTGTTTCATAAATGTAAGATAATTGTAACTATTTTGTAATTGACTTTATTTCAAGTACAGGTTATACTAATACAAAGGATACAAAAGGAGATTATTATGCCGTACATTACAGTTGAAAGCGGAAGCTTATCCGATGAACAAAAAGAAAAGCTTATACAAAAACTTACCGAGGTGTCCTCTGAAATTATGAATGTTCCCAAAGACTTTTTTACCGTAACCATAAAGGAGCTTCCCGATAAAAGCTTCGGTATAGGCGGCAAAACTATTGATAAAATAAAAGCGGAATATATAAAATAAGCATAAATAAAAAGGAAACATATATATGAACATAAAGCTTGCAGGCTTAGTAGCCGATTCCATAGTTGACGGACCGGGATTCAGATTCACTGTTTTTACCCAAGGCTGCCCTCATAACTGCGAAGGCTGCCACAATCCTCAAACACACGATTTTAACGGCGGAAGATATGCCGACTGCGACAAGATAATTGAAAAGATAAAAGAAAATAAGCTTACCTCGGGAGTGACATTTTCAGGCGGAGAACCTTTTTGTCAGCCTGAACCTTGTGCCTATCTTGCGGAAAGGCTGAAACCCGATTATCATTTGATGAGCTATACGGGATACACCTTTGAACAGCTTATGGAAATGGCAAAAAAGGACGAAAATATAAATAAGTTTTTAAATCTGCTGGATATAATAATTGACGGGAAGTTTATTCTATCACAAAGAAGTCTTGAATTAAAATACAAAGGCAGCAAAAATCAGCGTACCATAGACGTACAGGAAAGTATTAAGCAAGGGAGAGCAGTTGAAGTTGAACTTTAAACAAACAATAAGAGCTGCGGGATTGCTTATATCTGTTGTATTTGCTTTCTCTCTTTCCGCTTGCTCAAAGGACGACGGAACAGGGTATATTTTTAAATATGACATTTCACAAAACCCCATTACCCTTGATCCACAGACAGCTACCGACAGTTCTTCCTATGAAATTATCGCCAATATGTTTGAGGGACTGTTAAAGACGGACAACGAGGGCAATATTGAAACCGCCGCCGCAAAAAGCTACACTGTAAGCCCGGACGGACTTACCTACAGCTTTGATTTAAGAGAGGATATTTATTGGTACGACGGCGATAAATTTGAGGCGCAATGCACCGCCAAGGACTTTGTTTTCGCCTTTCAAAGACTTTTTAAGCCTACCACAAAATCAAAGACCGCAGGCGACTTCTTTTGCATAAAAAATTCAAGGGATATAAACAAGGGAACAATTACCGATTTATCCCAATTAGGCGTTAAGGCGGAAAACGATTTTAAGCTTGTTATCACTTTGGAATCTCCTGTTCCCTCCTTCCCCTCTATGCTTACCACCGCCCCCGCTATGCCCTGCAACGAGGAGTATTACAACAGCACCGACGGCAGATACGGCTTATACGACGACGCAATCGCATCAAACGGCGCATTTTATATGTACAGGTGGAGCTACGATCAATGGAGCAGCGATAATAATAGCATAATATTGCGGGCAAATAAAAAAAATAACACCAACGGCGAAATATCTCCTTACGGATTAAACTTTTTCATCGAAGAAGAGGACAGCTATCAGAATTTTCTTGACGAACGCAATCACGTTTACATAACCTCGGGTTCGCAGGCGGTTGAATTATTAAACAAAGGTTATGAATACAGTGAAAGTGAAAACAGAGTATGGGGAATTGTTTTTAACACCAAAAGCAGTGCCTTCAAAAAGCAAGCCTTAAGAAAAGCTTTAGCGTACAGCATCAACCGTGAAAAAATCAATATAAACAATATCGGTTACAGTACGGCGCAAGGCATTGTTCCCGATATTATTAAAATCGGAAACGAGGGTTATCGGGACATAATAAAAAAAGGCTGCCTTCTCTCCTATGACGGAGAAATGGCAGACAGCTGTCTTGAAGAAGCCTTAAGCACGGTGGATAAGTCCGCTTGGTCGGGGCTTACGCTGTATGTACCCGATGATGATACGATTTTTAATTACATTTCCGACATTTCGCAGCAATGGCAGTATGAGCTGAATTTCTACTGCAATGTAAAGAAATTGGATCAAAGCAATTATGAAGCGGTGTTAAGCAGCGCCGATTACGATTTTATCGTTGCGGATATTTCGGGCAGCTCAAATAACCCCTACTCCTATTTATCTTCCTTTTTGTCGGACGGCAACGGAAACTATTCAAAGTACAAAAATGCACAATTTGATGAACTTCTATCACAAGCTGAAAACGGAGCAACCGCTAAAGAAAGCGGCGAACTGTTTTATCAAGCGGAGGAAATCATTATTAACAACGGCGTTTTTATTCCCCTGCTGACACAAAGCGAATATGCTTTCTTTGGGGAAAACTGCCGTAATATAATTTACAATCCCTTTACCAAAACTGTTATTTTTAAAGAAGCAAAGGTATTAAAAGAATAAATTAAAAATGAATAGATAAAAAGTCTGAACCTTTTCGTACACAGGTTCAGACTTTTTTCATCTTTGAGAAACATAGTATTTTTCGGGATTTTTCTCCAAATCCACATATATTTTAACCTCTTGATTGATTTTAAAGGGAAATTCATCAATTCGGTAAAAATCACTGTCAAAAGAACACTCTCCGTATGAGCATACAGCATAAGCCTTTTTGCCGAAATCCGTTATATCGGTCACCCTTGCAGTAATATATTTTTTATTGGCAATTAAATCTTGATAATAATGAGATTTTGAAAGCTCGCCAATTATCAAAACCAGTCCTCTTATTAAAAATATTGCCCCCGCAGAAAGAAGTGCATACAGCATAATTTTATCTTCCCTGCGCATATCCTCAAAGCTCTTATGATGAAAAGGAACAGCAATTCTATCCCCTTCTTCAATTCCTTCGTGATACCACAAATGAGCGGGAAGATCCGCCGTTTCCTTTCTAAAACCCACTTGATATTCAGCTGCCACCATTTGTACAACACCGTCTGAATTTCGTTTAAGCTCCGTTACCCTGCCCTCAATGTAATTACCGCCTATGCTTCTAAAGGACAATTTGTCCGCAAAGGGCAGGAAAATCAAGTAACATTCATAAGTAAACCACAGTATTATTCCGCATAATAACAGGCAAAACAAGCCTCGGAATATTTTGGATAGCTTGATATTGTATTTATCCATTTATAACTCCTTAAAATCCAAATCCGCAATTATTCGCCCATTACCTTAACCATAACCGCCTTTTGTGCGTGAAGTCTGTTTTCCGCCTCGTCAAAAATCTCCTTTGCATGCTCCTCAAACACTTTAGCGGTTATCTCCTCCTCACGGTGAGCGGGCAGACAGTGCATAACCATTGCTTCGGGGTGAGCGACGGACATTATATCGTCATTTATCTGATAACCCTTAAAGGCGATTTTTCTCTCTTCTCTCTCGCTTTCCTGTCCCATAGACGCCCAAACATCGGTAAAGAGTACATCTGCGTCCGCAGCCGCTTCTTTGGGTTCTGTTGTGAGTTTAAAACCAGGATAATTTTCAGCAAAATCCAAAACAGTCTTATCAGGGTGATAGCAGTCGGGACAGGCAACGGAAACCGACATTCCTACCTTTAATCCGCCTACGATAAGAGAATTTGCCATATTGTTGCCGTCGCCGATGTAGCACATTTTAAGTCCGTCTAATTTATTTTTGTATTCACGAACGGTAAGCAGATCCGCAAGCACCTGACAGGGGTGGCAGTAATCGGTTAAGCCGTTGATAATGGGAATGCTGCCATATTTTGCCAAGTCCTCAACCTCGCTTTGCTTAAAGGTGCGTATCATAATGCCGTCAAGATAGCGGGACAAAACTCTTGCAGTGTCCTCAACAGGTTCTCCTCTGCCTATCTGCATATCGCTTGAAGATAAAAACAAAGGATAACCGCCAAGCTGATACATTCCCGTTTCAAAGCTCACCCTTGTTCTTGTAGAGGCTTTTTCAAAAATCATTCCCAAGGTTTTTCCTTTAAGGCGGTCGTGGGGAATACCGTGTTTAAGCTCATATTTAAGCTGATCGGCTAAGTTAAGAATTTCGGTGATTTCCTCGGTGGATAAATCCATCATTTTAAGTAAATGTTTCATTGTATTTTCCTTTCTTCGGTTAAAATCTTATATATAAAAATTGAAATTCAGCAGTTAATCCAAACATCAATTTCATTTTCTTCCGGTATCTCGAAAAGACTGTTAAATTTTTTTGCAAGATTTTCGTCTATATAATAATTGGTGTTTTCTCCGTGACTTGTTGTTTCATTTCGCTTTTTTAACCTCTCCCGCCATACGCTGTCACTTATATCTATGTAGTGAAATTCACATTTTATATTATGTTCCTTGTAAAATTTTTTTGCGTATTCCCTTTCGTCCCTTTGCCAAAAGCCCCAATCGAGAATTACATTTATTCCCGTTTCAATAAGCTTCAAGGATTTATCAAAAAGGTAATTTTGCAGCTTTTCACAGTATTCGTCGTGTTTTTCGCCTACATACTGACCGAAAATCGACAGCATTATCTCATCTACGGATAATACGGCGGCTTTATATCGGTTTCGCAGCTTTTCAGCATAGGTGCTTTTGCCGCAGCAGATTTTGCCGCAAATCAGAATAACCTTTGCCATATAAGCTCCTTTCCTACTGAATTTACAGCCAAACCGCCCAATCTCCGTATTCAAAAGTACCGCTGCCGTGATGCAAAAGCCCTTTTTCCTTTAACTCCCGAAAAGCATTTCTCATACGAGTTATTATTTCAGGCTTAATATCAAGTGAATGATGTGCGGGAAATACTCTTTTGGAGGGCAATAAGGCTATTTTTTCCAAGGAAGCAAGATAAGCCTCGGGGTCGGTGGAGGGATAATAAGCAAGCAATGTGTCCTTATAAACCAAATCTCCCGTAAATAAATAACCTGTTTCCTTTTCCCAAAAGCAGATATGCCCGGGAGAGTGTCCGGGAGTGTGCAAAACCTTTATTATTCTGCCGCCTATATCAATAATATCATTATCCTTTAAAACTCTTGACGGTGTTCCTTGAAACATTGAATATTTGCTTACATCAAAGCCCTTAGGCAAATCGCAGCGGTCAACCACCATTTCTCTTATGGTATCAGCCGACAATGGAAATCCGCCGCTTAACCAATCAATTTCCGCTTTATGAGCGTAAAACTCGGGAAAATATTTGTGTCCTCCGATATGATCCCAATGAATATGAGTAGCAGCGGCTATCACGGGCTTATCCGTTAATTTTACCACTTCATCGTAAATATTGCAAATTCCCAAACCCGTGTCTATCAGCAGACTTTTGTTTTTGCCGTTTAAAAGGTAGCAGTGAGTTTCCTCCCAATGGCGGTATTCGCTGATTATATAAGTATTTTCATCAATTTTATCTATTGTAAACCAATCGCTCATAAACATTCTCCCAAGAATCAAAAGCTATCTTTGCATTTTAACAATATATTCTCTTCAAAAAGAAGCAAATCCCGCTCCAAATAAACAAGCATAATCACCTATAAGCCACATAACGATAATGGGGCATATCAACGCCCCGATAATGCTTTACCCATTGATCCTTTAAAACCATTCCGTTTCTTATGGCTACATTTTGTGAAAGAATATTTGTATCTCTTATTATGGAACAAACCTCATCGGCGTTCAATACCTCAAAGGCGTATTTTTTGCACGCTGCGGCAGCTTCCGTTGCATAGCCATTGTGCCAATACCTGCGCTGAAAGAGATACCCTATTTCAAGCAGTTCTTTGTCCTTCCACGGCTGCATAGTAAGCCCGCACTGACCGATAAGCTCATTGTTTTCCTTCAGAATTACCGCCCATGCGCCAAAGCCGTATTTACGATAACGTGCAATCTGTCTGTCAAGCCACTCATGAGCTTCGCTATCGTTAAATGCGCCCTCGTAAGCATACATCGCCTTTTCGTCCTTTAATATCAGACATAAAGAATCAAAATCCGACTGCTCTAACTCACGGAAATAAAGCCGCTTTGTTTCAATTATCATTTTATTGGTTTCCATTTATAAACTTAATAATAGGCTGCAAATATTCTTTATCCGTCCAATCACATTTTTGCCCCACTGCGCACATAAGAGCCTTTTCCCACGGCTCATACAGCGACGGGTCTTTTTTGGAAACGGCTTTTTGCAGCATTTTACAGAGGGTTCTGTCCTTAAATGACATTTTTTCCTCGTCCCAAGCTCCTCTGCAATAAAAACAAGGTATTTTGCTTAATTCGTCCCTAAAATTATGCTGAATGATCTGATCAAAAGCGTCCTTGTCATAAGGAGAAGCTCCCACGCAAAATACGGCAATTTTTTTATTTTTAAGCAAACTGTAATTCTTTTTCAAAAAGGAAAGTCCCGCAATTCCCGAAGCGTATATTCCACCGCCCAAAATTATCGTGTCGTATTCGGCAACCCGCTTTATATCAGCGGATTTTGTTTCAAATATATCAAAATCCGTCTGCTCTTTAAGCCACAGGGCATATTTTTTTGTAGCTCCGTACTTTGACTGATACAAAATAATTCCTTTCATCTAATCACTCCTTTGCGACTTAGTCGGAATACATTGTTTCTTTAATATGGAACCTTTGATTAAGTCTTCCAAATCGTGTTATTTAAGCTTTCCGAAATTCAAATCCCGGGTTTCAAGCAGCGTTAAAATTTTAACCGCTTAGAATATATTCCTCCTGTTACATTTTATAAACATCATCTCCGTAAAACATAATCTTTTCGCCCTTTTTCGCCTGTTTCATCGCTATGATAACATTCAGCACATCGGGAGAAGGCGAAACCATACCGACACAAGCCATTCCAAACATTAAGCCATTAAAAGCCGTATTTTCGGCAGGTGAAAATATAAAAAGCATTAGCGGGATAACTCCAAGTAAATAGGGTAACAAACACATAAGCACAAAACGGCTTCTTTTCATTGGATATGATGCCAGAGCTACAAAAATCAACTGCCCTTTTAATTTTCCGATTGTTACTTTTGCTTCTTTGGGATAGACAACAGCATGCAGCCATTCGTGAACAACCGCTAAAATTATGCCGATAACAAAACCCGCTAAGACAGTTGGAATATAGACCACCATTGCACGGCTTATAAAGGATTTCACAAGTATTGAGGCTACCACAACAATGCACATAACTATCATAACAGGCAATGATTTTTTCATCATATCCTCAGTTGTGGCAGGAGCTTTAAGCTTTACTGCATTTTGGGGAAGATTGCAATGCTGATAATCGTTTATATTTTCTATATTCCATTTCAGAGCTATCATTTTTCCTACTCCTTATAATACCCGCCTGTATGAAAATTTTCACCGCCCAATTTTCTTGCAATAAGCCTATAAGTAACAACTCCGTCGGGACAAACAAATTCCTTGCATAAGGGATCGTCAATAACATTTCCCGCAGGAGAAAAACCGCCGATTTTTCGTAAATCTCCGCCGCTGCGAACAGCCTCCAACATCTGAAAAATCAGCATCATAGACTTTTGACAAATACCTCTGCCGTACTGATTAACAGGGCAATCGTAAGTACATCGGTAAATATCGCCAACTTCGTCACCGTTTCGACAATGATTCTCGGTTTTATTATCGTGAGAAACGGCTATTACCTCTATTGTAAAGCTGTATTCCTCATTATACCATTTGTTCATTTCAAAATATCCTTTAATATCTCAATACCCTTATCTATTTCCTCATAGGTAATGGTAAGCGGCGGCAAAAATCTCAGCTTATCCTTTGCGGTAAGCATTAAAAGACCTTTGTCAAGTGCCTGCGCCACCACATCGGCAGCCTTTTTTGTTTTAAGAGCCGCACCTATCATCAGTCCCATACCTGTTATGCTTGAAATCTCGTCTATTTCCGACAGTTTTTCTCTGATGTACTTTCCTTTTGCCACAACCTGCTGTAAATGATCGCCGTTTTCGATAAAATCAAGCACGGCAAGTCCCCCCGCACAGCAAACAGGATTTCCGCCAAAGGTAGAGCCGTGAGTACCCTTGCCCAAAACGTCCTTGCACTTTTCGTCTGCAAGGCAAGCGCCCATAGGAAGTCCGCCTGCAATGCCCTTTGCCAAGGTGGTTACGTTTGCCTTGTGACCGAAATGATCTCCTGCCAGAAATTTTCCCGTCCTGCCAACTCCCGTCTGAACCTCGTCGGCAATTACAAGAATGTCTTTTTCGCCGCACAGCTTAAAAACTGCGTCTACAAAATCTCGGTTTAAGGGAACAACGCCGCCTTCGCCCTGTATGTACTCTATCATAACCGCACAAACGGTATCGTCAAGCCTTGCCTTTAGGTCCACGGTATTGTTGGCTTCAACATTGATAAATCCCTCTACAAAGGGGAAAAAATAATTGTGAAACACCTCTTGTCCCGTGGCGGAAAGAGTGCAGAGCGTTCTTCCGTGAAAGCTGTTCACAAGGGTAATTATATTGTGCCTGCCCCTGCCGTATTTGTCAAAGCTGTATTTTCTCGCTAATTTTATAGCGCACTCATTGGCTTCCGCTCCGCTGTTGCAGAAAAATATTTTGGAATAGCCTGTTATCTTGTTAAGTCTTTCTGCAAAATCAGCTTGAACCTTGGTGTAGTAATAATTTGAGGTGTGCTGCAAGGTTTTTGCCTGACTGCATACCGCTTCAACCCATTTTTCGTTGCAGTAGCCGAGGGAATTTGTACCTATTCCGCTGCCGAAATCGATGTAAGTTTTTCCATTTTCGTCGGAAGCGGTCTCTCCCTCGCCCTTTCCCATTACAAGGGGGTGTCTGCCGTAGGTGTGCATTATGTTTGAGTCGAATTTTTCTATGGTGTTCATTTTGTCTCCTTAACCTATCGTTTTAAAGCGCAGTTTATATTTTTATATATTCCGCAAAGAAAAATAACGGTATATCTTTATTTTTAAATATGCCGTCATAAGGAATCGGCTCTGATGCTTGTTTCAGCATAAATCCGTATTTTGCCGCCATATTCAGATAAAATGACAAGGGACGGTGAAAATGCTCTGTTTTTCCCCAAAATTCGTTTGTCAGCCGATAACACTCTATATATTTTTCAATAATTTTTGCGGATTTGTAGCCGTTTTCATCCTTTACCCACTGACCGTCATAAAAGCAAGGGTGTACAATGGAAAACCAAAACACGCCGCCCTTTTTAAGCACTCTGTTGCATTCCGAAAAAACAAAGTCAACGTTTTCAATATCCATTAACACCTGATTTGAAAACACAATGTCAAAGCTTTCGTTTTCAAAAGGCAAAGGCTTTTCAATATCAGCAACGGAAAAGTTCAGATTAGGGTATCTCTCCCGCGCTATTTCGATCATTTTTTCGGAACCATCAATCCCTGCCGCATTTGCTCCGATACTGTCAAAATAATCGGAATAATAACCGTAGCCGCAGCCCAAATCAAGTACACATTCTCCGTTCATTTGGTCAAACCGCACCTTTACAGCAGCCTTGTTGCTTTCTGCAAGCTCCGAGGTCTCTTGGCTTTCAGCGTACACCGCTGCGGCAATTTCCCATTTTTGTAAAATATCTTTCACTTTATTCCTCCGCATGCACGAGGTATGACGAACCTATAAATGTTTCACTTTTATATGCTCAGCTCACTATCATAGTTCCTGCGCCCTCATTAGTAAGCAGCTCTATTAAAATCGAATGTGGTATTCTGCCGTCAATTATGTTGGCTTTGGGAACGCCCCGCCTTACCGCCTCAACACAGCAGTCGATTTTCGGGATCATTCCTCCAGAAATAATTCCCTGCTTTTTCAAATATGGCACTTCGCTTACCTTAACGGTATGAATAAGCGTGCTTTCATCGTCCTTGTTTTCCAAAAGTCCCACAATATCAGTCATAAGAATAAGGTTAGCCGCCTTAATCTCAGCCGCAACACGAGCTGCGGCGGTGTCGGCGTTTATGTTGTATACCTGAGCATTACCTCCCGACGCAACGGTGGATATTACGGGAATATAGCCTTTGTCAAGCACATCGTTTATTATTTGCGGGTTTACCCTTGTTATCTCTCCCACAAGTCCCAATTCCTTATCCTTTTGCTCAGCCTCGATAAGATGTCCGTCCAAGCCGCAAAGTCCTACCGCCTTGCCGTTGTGAAGATGAAGAAGATCCACAAGGTCCTTGTTTACCTTGCCGCACAATACCATTTGAACAATATCCATAGTTTCTTCGTCAGTATAGCGCAGTCCGTTTACAAACCTGCTCTCCTTGCCTATTTTTTTAAGCATTGAGTTGATTTCAGGACCGCCGCCGTGAACTAACACAATTCTCACTCCCACAAGAGAAAGCAAAACTATGTCCGACATAACCGCTTCTTTTAACTTATCGTTTGTCATAGCGTTGCCGCCGTATTTTACAACAACGGTTTTTCCCGAATACTGCTGTATATAAGGCAGTGCGTCGCTTAAAATACTTGCTCTGTCAAGCTTCATATCCTTTTTATTCCTTTCCAATATTGCGTCAGCTTCTGTACTCCGCATTTATCTTAACATATTCTTTGGTCAAATCGCAGCCCCAAGCCACAGCGCAGTCCTCTCCCTCGTTAAGATCAATAATTATTTCAATCTCATTTTCGGAAAGAATTTTAAAGGCTTCATCTTCGGAAAAATCATATCCCACGCCGTTTTCGCAAACTCTTATTCTGCCAGCCTTAGATGCAAAATCCACAGACACCTCGTTTACGTCAAACTCAGCATCGGAATAACCCAAAGCGCACATTACCCTGCCCCAATTAGCGTCTGCTGCGGAAATTGCGGCTTTTAACAATGGGCTGTTTATAACCGATAACGCTACCGCCTTTGCCGTTTCTTCATTATGCGCATTTTTAACGGCACATTCGATTAGCTTTGACGCTCCTTCTCCGTCACGAGCGGTTTCACGGGCGAAATTAAGCATTACTCCGTACAATGCGCAAAAAAAGGTGTTAAAATCATCGCAGTCGGTTGTTATTTCCTGGTTTCCCGCATACCCTGAAGCTAAAATCGCAAGGGTGTCGTTGGTAGAGGTATCTCCGTCCACGCTCACCATATTGTATGTAATGGAATTAACCTGTTTTAACGCCTGATACAGCATTTCCGAGGAAATATTCACATCGGTGGTGATAAAGCACAGCATTGTCGCCATATTGGGATTTATCATACCGCTGCCCTTGCTCATTCCTCCGATATGACAGGTTTTTCCGCCGATTTCCACTTCAACGGCAAACTGCTTTTTTCTTGTGTCGGTGGTCATTATCGCTTCGCAGGCTTCGTCGTTGCCTTTCTCCGATAATTTTTCCGCAAGTATGGGAATGTTCTTTTTAAACGGTTCAAGTGACATTTGCTGTCCGATAACTCCCGTTGAGGCAACTATAACGTCATCGACGTCTATTTTAAGCGCTCTTGCGGTCAAAAGGCACGCTCCCTCCGCAATCTCAATGCCGTTTGAGTTGCAGGTGTTGGCGTTGCCGGAATTTACGATAACCGCCTGTGCCTTGCCGTTTTGCAGGTGTTCTCTTGTAATAACCAAAGGTGCGCCTTTTACTTTATTGGTGGTATAAAGAGCGGCTGCATTACATATTTTGTCGCAGTATATTATCGCCATATCGTTTTTTTGTGAATTTGCTTTTATATGAGCGTTTATTCCCGCCGCCTTAAAGCCCTTTGCAGCGCACACTCCGCCGTCTATAAATTTGATTTTTTCGTTGTTTTCTCCAATTATTTTGTGCATTGTCTTGCCTTTCTTTCTGTAAATTATGTTTATTCTTCCTGCAACTCCTTTTGCAGCTTTTTTGTCAGCTTGGAAACCACATATTTATATGAAATGTCTATCATATTTATTATTTCTTCCTTGGGTACGCTGCCGCTTAGATCCACAGTGTTAAAATAAGGCTGCTGTACAGGCGGACAGTGATAACCCCTTTTCACGTCATCGGGATATGCTCTTCTGAAATAATCCCCTGTCATAGCGTCGCCGTTAAAGGTGAGCATAGGCTTTCCGTCAAGATGAAAAAGCTGTGCAAATATTCTGCCCTTTACCTTTACAACACCGGATTGTTCACCAAAGGGAGAATCCTTGTAAGTACCCTTTTTCTTTAAGCAATAATCAAGTATTTCTTTATGAGTTATCATAATAATCCCGTACCTTCGTCAACGCCCATCATTATATTAAGGCACTGAACCGCCGCTCCGCTGGCTCCTTTACCCAAATTGTCAAGGCGAGAGGACAGCACTATTCTATCCTCGTTTCCGTATATAAATATCTCCATATAATTTTTGCCGCTTAATGTATTGGCAGCTAAAAATCCGTCCGACAAAGCATCTTTTCCCAAAAAATCATAAACCTTAATAAATCGCTGATTTTCGTAATGCTTTTTGAACATTTTTACCACTTCGTCTGGAGCGTACTTGTACTTCATCATATTTGCAAACAAAGGCACGGTAACCACCATACCGCTGTAATAATCGCAAACTAAGGGAATAAAAATCGGCTTTTGGGTAAGACCGCATATCTGCTGCATTTCGGGAAGGTGCTTATGCTGCTGCGTCAAAGCGTATTGTCGGGGGCTGTCAAATTCCTTTGGCTTTTCCGCTCCCTCATATACCGCAATAGCCTTTTTTCCCGCTCCGCTGTAACCCGATACCGCATAGCAGGTAATGGGATAATCGGGAGAGATAAAGCTGTGAGCCACAAGAGGATAAACAACAGAAATAAATCCTCCCGCATAGCAGCCGGGAACGGCTACTCTTTTTGAGGTTCTTATTTTTTCTCTGTGATTTGCCGACAGCTCGGGAAAGCCGTAAGCCCAATTAGGATTGGTGCGGTGGGCGGTGGAAGCGTCTATTATCTTAACGTCGGGATTTTCCGCCAAGGCAGCCGCCTCTATTGCGGCAGTATCAGGCAGACACAAAAATGTGAAATCGGAGGAATTTATAAGCTTGCTCCTCTCGTTTACGTCCTTTCGCTTTTCTTCATCAATTCTCAGTATCTCAATGTCGGTTCTGTTTTGAAATCTTTCATAGATTTTCAGACCCGTTGTTCCCTCTTGTCCGTCGATAAATACTTTTATCAATTTTTGTTACCTCTTTTCACCAATTCTTCAACCTCCTTTAAAGTGGGGGGATTTTTTGATATGGGGAATCTTGTGCAGGCAATTCCCGCAACCGCCGATGCGTATTTTACAACGTCCTCGTCGCTCATTTTATTGTAAAGAGCAAACACCGTCCCCGCCTTAAAGCTGTCCCCTGCTCCCAAGGTGGAAATGATATTTAAAGAATATGGTTTGAAATACTTAGGCGATTGTCCTTTTCGTCCGTACATAACTTCCTTTTCGCCCATAGTAAATATTACAAGTCCATCTGTGCTGTCGGTATAAAGTTTAAATAACTCGTCAAAGCCTTTGTCGGGATAATAGCTTTCCAAATGCTGATGAGAAATAGCGTTTATTGCACAGTATTTGTGAATAATGCTGTCGTATCCGCAGTCTATTGTAGCATAGGGCTTGCTGTATTTTATGCACAGCTCCGCCGATTTTTCGGAATAGAAAAAGGGATCTATACCGCAGCAAGCCGCATTTTTTATCGAGTCCTCACAAGGCGGCTGATAAAAAGGAGTTTCCCTTCCAAAATGCTTTTCCCATTCTCCAAAGCAGGTACGGGTGTTTTTATCTATTATGACATAATCAACTATACCTTCAAAGTCCTCGTCAATAAGCTCAGAAATATCAATTCCGTTTTCGGAAAGATAACCACGTATAAGCTTGCGGTTAACTTTTCCCACGTGACTGCCGCCAAGCCTTATTTTGCAGCCGAGAGAAGCAAGTATCGCAGCCGCTGTTCCCGTTTCTCCCCCAATATGATGATATTTTTCCTTTATTTCTCCGTAACCGTCAGCCTTTGGAAAATCGGATTTTAATAAAAACGCTTGGGTAGACATCACCATTCCGTACATATAAATGTAATCCATATAATTTTCCTCTGTTCTTTCCGAAGTTTTTAAAGCAACAAACGCACAATGACCGCATACGGCTTTGGCGCACATCTGCTTGCGCTTTTTCTGTCATCTTGCACAAATTCTCCCTGAAATGCGTGGTCTCCCCCGGTAGGGGAGGTGTCGCACAGCTACAGAGGGGCTGACCGACAGACAAATTGACGGCGCATCTGTACGCCAATCATTATGCGGTGTTGCCTTAAATTACTGAATACAAAAATCCAATAGCCTGCATTAAGCTTTCTTTTCGCCCTGCAAATATTGCGTCATTCCCGAACCTCTTTCATCGTTAGGTCTGCGCATAAAGCCTAATTTCTCATAAAAGCCTTCCCTATCCTTTGCCGACATCAAATTCATCATTACCGTTTCGCCCTCCTCCGAGACGCTTTTT
>CAZRRT010000034.1:0-20222 GCA_964602605.1 uncultured Ruminiclostridium sp. | reverse complement strand
AGGATTTGGGAAAATCAGACCCCAAAGATTGTCTGTTTTCAGTCAGGTATTAGTATTAGCTTCACTGTAAAAAGTTATCAGCTTGTCGAAAAAAATTAAGGGGCAAAGCTTCTCGGCAAGCTGAAACGGCGGTTATCGTTGAAATGCTGTAATATTTTTATTCCTGCGGCAGTATAAATCTCTCAACCAATCCCTTAAGTATCTGAGATTGACCGTTAAGCTCTTCGGAAGCGGCTGCGCTTTCTTCGGCGGTTGCGGAGTTGGTCTGAACAACTGTGGAAACCTGTTCAACGCCTGTGGAAACGTGTTTTATGGAGGTGGACTGTTCCGTGCTGGAGTCCGCCACTTTATTTACGATATTCATTACATCCTCGGAAGCGGATACAACCTTGCTTAACGTATCTGCGGTGCGTTCTGCTATTTCCATACCGTCCTTAACTGCGTCGCTGCACTCGTTAATAAGGCTGGAGGTGCTTTTTGCCGACTCTTGGGATTTTCCCGCTAAATTTCTTACCTCTTGTGCAACTACCGCAAAGCCCTTGCCCGCTTCTCCTACCTTTGCCGCTTCAACGGCTGCGTTAAGTGCTAAGATGTTGGTCTGGAAGGCAATATCTTCAATGGCCTTAATAACCTTTTTAATCTTATCGGAAGCCTCGCCTATTCTGTTCATAGCGGCTGTCATCTGCTTCATCTGACCGTTGGTTTCTTCCATAAGTCTGTTGCTGTCGTTAACCGCCTGTTTTGCAGCTTCGCAGTCGGAAAGGTTTGTTTCCGTCTTTACGGCAATTTCCGATACAAAGGCAGCAAGCTGTTCAATAGAGGAAGCCTGCTCGGTTGCGCCCTGTGAAAGGCTCTGCGCCGCACAGGAAACCTGCTCCGAGCCGTTGGAAACCTGCTCTGCGGAAATGTCGATTTTTCTTATAATATTGCTTAAGCCGCCGTTGATCTTTTTCATTGCTTCAAGAATGGTGGTAAGATCTCCGACGTAAGCAGAGGAATTTATCTCCAAATCAGTGCTTAAATCCGCTGAGGCAGTTGCTCCGAGTATTCGGTCAATATCTCCGATAATGGTTTTAAGGTTGTTGACAAGAATTTCGGTTGAATTTGCCAATGCGCCTACCTCGTCCTGAGTGGCAATATGAGGAGAAGGAGAAGTAATATCGCCCTCTGACAGCTTTCTTATTCTCTCGCTGCAAGCTTGTATAGGTCTTACTATTCCCTTGCTGATAGCAAAAGCGATAATGGCGGCAACCAAGCAAAAGCCCAATGTCAGTGCTATCATAAGGATAAGTGTAGGCGTTGTTCCATTGAAAAAGCTGCTGACAGGTTCTTCGATTCCTAAGTACCAGCCGCTTATTTCATCAAATTCAATAGGGGTAAACGCCGTTAATACATTGCCTTTTGAGGATTTATAAAAAGCACTGCCCGTTTCGCCTGCAATCATTTTTTCGTGAATGCCGGCAAGCTTTTCAAAGCCGGGGTTATCTTTTGCAAGCTCTATTACCGAGGTCTGTTTTGAAACGGTTTCGGCGGTTCTGTCGGCGATTACAACGCCTTTGGAATTCAAAAGATAAACCGAGCTGTCTTCGCTGAGGTTTACGCTTTGCATCAATTCTGTGAGGAATTCTGCGGGAGGCGCAAAATAAATACAACCCACTACCTCTCCGCCTTCTACTCCGTTTTTCCAAATAGGAGCAGCCACAATAATGGCAAATTTATTTGTAATTTTTGACAGAATAGGATCGCTTATGTAGCTTTCTCCGTTCATAGCCTTTTTAAAGTATTCCCTTTCGGAATAATCGTTTCCGTCAAAAATGCTTTTTCCGTTCACTGCAATAATATTTCCTCTTTCAAATCCTTCCATTTGTGCAAGTGAATCTATAAACGCTCTTTTTTGATCCGGAAGCACCGTGTTGTATGACAGCATAGGGTTAAGTCCCGCAGTTTCAGCCACGTTAAGATAGGCTTCAAGCTGATAGGAAACCATAGAGGAAGATGCAGTTGCCAATTCGATCATAGTAGACTGAGCCGAGCTGATTGCGTTATTAATTGTATTAGCCGAGGATACCGCTCCGAGAGTTATTGAAGGAATTACCGCCATAAGAATAATAGACTTCAATATACGTGTTTTAATTGATTTCATAGGAATTATCAACGGACAAGCGCCCTCTCCTTTTTTATTTTAGAATGATGAAAAAATCGTGTATGTATTTAGATTATTATAGCAATTTTGACAAATAAATGCAATAAGATTTAAAAAATTTGTAACAATAATTAAATTATTTCCGCATTTTTTGTGTATATATACAAGCTAAAAACCGAATATAATTAAATCTACCGCAATATTAAACCAAGTATGCGCCGTGAGGAAGATCCATTGCTCTGTGATCCACAAAATCCAAAAGTGCGGTTTTTTCTATCAAATTATTGCTTAAAGTCATTTTAGCGGTGCGGGAAATTGCCGCCGCCAAATCCTCGTCGCTGTAATTTTCGGGCAGAAAAGCGGGAACGCAGGTTTTAAGCAGATTATAAAACAGCAGAAGAATAAAATAGTGCTTCCAGATTCCTTTATGCAAGGGCTGAGTTAATATTTGATTTACCAAAATATTTTCTATGATATAAGGTCTGTCAAATTCCAATTTATTGTATTTGCTTAAATTATTAAGGTATTTTTCAAAATTCAACTCGGTTGTTGCTTTTCCGTCTTTTTTTATTGTTATAACCAATTCAAAGCTGTCCGCCGCCGCTTGAAACAGACGATTTATATGTGGATTGTTTTTGCCCTTGGAGCTTTCCCAAAGCTTTGCAAATATGCCGCTTGATTTTAAAATCCGATCTTTATCGCTTTGCTTGGGCTTTAAGCTGCGGGCGGTTTTTTTAAGGTTGCCGTCGTACATCAGAAAATTTGCCAATTCGTAAATTTTTTCCCCTTGACTGCGGTTTATATACTGATTTGCCTTTTGAGAAAAGTAGCCTAAAATCAGCATTCTTTCAGGCAGAGTAAATTTCCTGTTTTGAAGAATATCTATCTGAACGCTTTTTATTAACCAATAAAACGGATAGCCATACCAGCTTTCGGGAACAGAGGGAGCGGAATACAAGCCGCTGTTTAAATACTTATCCCCTCCGTCATATTCTTCCTCCAAAAGCTGAAGCCCCTCGGTGTGATTTATCAGCAGACTGCATACCTTGCAGCAGCTTATATTTAGGGAATAAATATAATTATTGCTCCCAACGGCTGTTTTAAGACGAGGGTAGGAGGAACAGACATAACCCAAGTATTCTTCCCCCAGCTCCTTTTGCAGCATACACAGCTTATCCTCCCCAAGCAAGGGACAGTAGCCGTCTTCCTTTAATTTTATTACTGCGTAGTCAAAGCTGCTGTTGTCGTTGGAGGTGACTTTTACAAAGGATTTGTCTATAATTTCCTTTAATTGTTCGCTGCAATCTGCGTTTTTGCATTTAAGATAACCGTTTTGATTAAAAAAGATATTCCAGTGTCCGCAGCAGGTTTCGGGGCAATCCGAGCCTAAGCATTTAAATTCATCGCAGTAGGCGAATTTTATTATTCTTGCCATAAAAATCTCCCGTTGCTTTATTTACTCCACCGACTTTAAAGCCTCTATCATATCCACCTTCTTCAAATGCCTGTGCATATACAGGGTCACTATTATGCTGAAGCCCAAAGTGATTATTCCGGAAATAACATAGCTGAAGGGCTTTATGTCCCGCCCGAACATAACCACATCGATTTCGGCGGTCTGTATGATAAACAATGCCAAAAATGTGCCGCCCACAAGTCCCGCCGCTATTCCCATAAGTGTTAAAATAAGGTTTTCGCGGAAAATATAGTTGTCAACCTCCAAATCGTAAAAACCCATTACCTTTAAGGTTGCAATTTCCCTTATTCTCTCCGTGATGTTAATGTTAGTAAGATTGTACAATACCACAAAAGCCAAAGAGCCTGCGCTTACAATAAGAATTACTATAACCGAATTGAGAGCCTTCAGCATAGTGCTCATTGTGGTAACCATTTCATTGCGGAATTTTACAGATAAAACCGCATTTGTTGCCAACAGATTTTGTGCAAGATTATTTTCCGACTCTTTATCAAAAGAAGCGTCGTCCGATTTTTTGCCAAACGCCATAATGTTGTATTCGGGTTCTGCTCCGAACAGCGTTTTGTACAGCTCCTTGGACATATAAATATAGTGGTTGGGATAATTTTCCACGCAGCCTGAAATAACCGCCGTTTTTATATCCGTTTCTTCAAGATATATATTTACTTCGCCGTTTGCTTTTACGTTCAAAAGCTTTGCGGCTTTTTCGTCTATTAAGATTTTGTCCTCTTCAAAATCAATGGTTTGGTGAGTTTTCCTATCTCTGAAGGTATAGTATCTTAACAGCTCCTGTCTGCTTTCGGGAACTATAAGGTATGCGCTGACGGTATTTTTTCCGTTTTTTAACGTCATTTTCTTTTGGAAATACTTTATTCCCTCACAGTCCGCCGTGTCAAGCACGGATTTTATTTCCTCCACATCGCCGTTATCAATGCTTTCATACGCCAAAATGCCGTCATAGGAGTTAAGCTGCCCATATTGCTTATTGATAATACCGCTTATGGAATCCTCCAATGCAAAGCCCACTAATGTCAATGCGGTGCAGCCTGCAATTCCCACTACCGTCATTAACATTCTTCTTTTATAGCGGAACAGGTTTCTTGCGGTAACCTTGCCGTTAAAGCCGATGCGTTTCCACAAGGGAAGGTGTTCAAGCAGTATTTTCTTACCCGCACGGGGAGCTTTGGGGCGCATAAGCTGAGCGGGCTGCTCCTTTAATTCCGTATGGCAGGAAAGATAAACGGTAAGCGCTGCCGCCGCCGCTGCAACCGCCATACAAGCCAATGTCAAGGGCAGGTTTGTGGGTATGCTTCCCAAAGGAATGGAATACATCATTCCGTACGCCTTAATAATGGCAAAGGGAAACAGCTTTTGTCCTAAAACAGCCCCGAACAGCGATCCCAAAACAGTTGCGGAAAGAGCGTAAAACATAAATTTAAAGATTATCTGCCCGTTGGTGTAGCCTAAAGCCTTTAATGTGCCGATTTGGGATCTTTGCTCCTCCACCATTCTTGTCATAGTGGTAAGGCACACCAACGCCGCCACCAAAATAAAGAACACGGGGAAAACGGAAGCAATATTGTTTATTCTGTCCGCATTTTCGCCGTACTCGGTATAGCCCGGATTTCCCGATCGGTCAAACACATACCAAGAGGGATTTTTCAGCTCCTTAAGCTCACGCTTCGCATCTCGGATTTTTTTCTCTCCCTCTGCGATTTTATCGTCCGCTTCTTTTTTTCCTTTTTCGTATTCGGCTAACCCTTTTTTATATTTCTCCTCGCCTTCATTGTATTTGGTTAAGCCGCTTTGATATTCCCCTTCGCCCTGCCGCAGCTGCTCCAAGCCCTCATAATACGCCTTTTCCCCGTCCGCTAACTTTTTTGCCGCTTCTGCAAGCTGCTGTTCTGCTTTTGCCTTTTCATTGGCAAGGGTAATTTCGCCTTGGCTCAGCTGCTTTTTTCCGTCTTCTATCTCTGTTTTTGCGTCTTTTAATTCCTTGTCCGCTTCATCAAGCTGTTTTTTTGCATCGTCAAGCTTGACTTTTGCATCGTCTAACTGCTTTTTCGCCTCGGCAAGCTCCTTTAATTTAGCTGCCACCTCTTCCTCCGTGGGAAGTGTGTCAAACAGTGCGGCTATTTCGGGTGGGAGCCGGGGGGTCGGCGTTTCGGGCAAGGTAATTTCCCAGCCGCTGCCTGTGCCTATTTCGAGAGGAAGAGTTATGCCTCCCCAATCGCCGCCGATACTTATTTCGGGAGGCAAAGTTATACCTCCCCAATCTCCGCTGATATTTATATCTATTGGAAGAGCTATATCGCCTATATCTTGGGCAACGTTTATATCTAAGGGAAGGGTTACATCTCCCCTGTCCTCGTAATTATCTATACAGGCAGCATTGTATTCTTCTATATCGGCGGGAAGCATTAAATCTGCTTCAATTTCCGCCCCGTTCAAATCGCCCGTATCGGCAGGAAGCGTTACATCTCCCCTATCCTCGTCAATGCCTGTATATGAGGGAGGAGTTAAATTTCCCCCATTGTTTCCGTTCTCCCATTCATGCAGCCTTTTATAAAACTCGTCCAAAGCGGAATAAATCCTGTAGCCTTGCTCGTAAAGAGCTAAATTTGAATTATACTGTTCAAGTCCGCTGTTGTAATCCCACAAGCCTTGATTGTATTTTATCAGTCCCTCGTTATAGGCGATTTCGCCGTCTATAAGCTTTTGCTTGTTTTCGGCTAATTCCTTTTCCGCAGCTGCAAACTTGTCTTTGGCTTCCTGTTCTCCCTTGTTATAGTCCGCCCAGCCTTTATCCAAATCCTTTCTGCCCTGCTCCGATTTTGCTTTTCCGTCGTCAAGCTGCTTTTTGGCATCGTCAAGCTGCTTTTTGGAGTCGTCAAGCTGCTTTTTTGCGTCATCCAATTCTTTTTTGCCGTCCGCTAACTTTTTTTCTGCCTCTGCCTTGCCGTCTGCCAATTCCTTTTCCGCATCCGCCAACTTTTTTTCAGCCTCGGCTATTATCTCGTCGTATCTTTCAATTTCTCTCCTGCCGCCCACTTCCTCCAAAGCGGACTGAAGCTTTGCGGATTCATCATCAAATTCCTTGCTGTAGGCGGAAAGCTTTTTTAAGCTGTCCCCATATATATACACCTCGGTGTATACTTCCGTTTTAAAATTTTCCCGGTTAACGTAAATAAGCGTGTTAATATTTCCGTTTCCCACAGTGGTACTGCCCTTTGAAAACATATCCACATAAGCGGGAGAGATGAATTTTCCCACTATGGTATATTCGGTTCTTGAAAGGGTATCCGAAATATCATTATCGTTCCCCGAAATAAAGGATATTTTATCGCCGATATTTTTATTTGTGGTAAGCAGTCCGCCGTCCACAATGCACTCGTCCGACTTTTCGGGAAAATGTCCCTCTGTAAGCTCCAATTTGTTTACTTTATTATTTTCGCCGTATTGGGACATTGACATAACGCGGGCAATTTCCTCCTGCTCTCCCCCGCCGATAAGCACGTCGGTAAAGTAGCCGGGATATACCTGTATTCCGTCAATACTCTCCAATGCCTCTATATCCTTATCCGAAAAGCCGAAGGTGGAAATAAGCCTGAAATGGGCTAAATCCCGGCGCTTATAGTAGCTGTCCGCCGATTTTCTCATATCGGGGGCGGAATTTTTTACACCTGCAAAAAAAGCTATGCCTATTGCAACTATGCTGAAAATGGATAAAAATCTGCTTTTGGTTTTAAAGATTTCTACAAAAGCGTTCTTTTTTAGTGCGCTTTTCATATTAGCCCCCTTTCTTTATGAAATCAACGAAAAGGTTTACGATATATTGTCAATAACAAACACCACTCCGCCTACAGGATATATCCATTTGTTCTGTATGCAAAACTCGTATGTTCCCACATTGTGAGTTGCGCTTTCCACCGAGGATTCATCTCCGTCGTTTAAGAAGGAGTAGGCGTTCACCTTCATAGATGTTTCGGGATAGGAAAGCTGAATAATGGGAGCATAGGTAGGCTCGTTTATAGACACCAAGAACTCCGTATGCTCCTTCACCTGAGCCATAGCAAAGCTGATTTCCACCGAATGCTCGGTTTTATAGTCATATTTTCCCACTTCCCCCGGAGTGAATTTCTTCAAGGTTTTGTTTATATGCTCCGAGTGAAAAGCCACGTCTATTCCCGCAGAGGAAAAATTCACATCGGTTATTTCCGCCTTCAGATTGTCTATGTACACCGAAAGCTGCATTTCCTCAACCACTGTTTCAAACCATTGGTCTTTGCTCATTTCCAGCAGCTTGTCAATTTCCTGCTGATCAATGGAAAGGTTTTCCTGAAAAATGTAGTTTTGATTTCTCAAAGCCGTATCCAATTCGTGATTGGCGGTTATAAAGCCCACGTGAAAATCCTGCGCCAAATTATCCTCGTTAATATACCTTTTTGTAAATTTAAAATCCTCGTAAACCTTCATATACCGCTTTTTTTCAAAAATGGGGCTGTCCTCGTAATCACGGAGAATGATTGAATATTTGAAATAAGTCCTGATATTATAGCTGTTGGTGATATAGGGATAAATTACCGCATTGGTCATTTCCGCAGCGTCGGGGCTTACCATTGTGGCTATGGTGCTTTTGATAAAGTCTATTTTCTGTTCGTCCTTAAAGCGGCTCATTATGTCCGATTTTCCCATTATGGTATCGGCGATTTTTTCGGATATTTCGTCGGATTCGTATTTTTGAGTGAAATATTCAAACACAAAGTTAAAGATAATAATAGGCGGCAGTATGCCCAAAATATTTGAAACAATATCGTCAAACAAGTCGCTTGGATTAAATTCAAAAAATGTCATTTTTACTAACAGCAGTGCGATCCAAACAATGGCAGTAAATACAAAAAACAGTATGGTAAGCGAGCGGATATTTCTCATTCTTTCGCTGATTTTCTTTTTCATATTTTTCCTCCCCCTTATTATTTTATTCTCCGATATATAATCAGTTTAATGTTCCCATAAATATAGAAGGCTTTCCCGTATAGTAGCTCCAGAAATTATCGCCGTAATCATAGTGCCACCACTCTGTGGGAAGATTGGTAAAGCCTGCGTTTATCATAGTGTAATACAGCAGGCGGCGGTTGTTTTTTACCGCTTCCTCTCTTTTTCCCGTTTTTTCCTCAAAGCTGTAGGTGTAAGCCAGCGGTGTGAAATCGTCGAAAGCCGTTCCCATATCAAGCTCCCTATCCTTTTCCTTGTCAAACAAGGTCAAGTCTATTGCTCCTCCCGTGTTGTGTACCGAGGGATTTTCTCTATCCATAGAGGGCTTTGACACAAACTTTTTGGTTTCCTCCTCAAGCTGCTCCAAATTCATATTGGGATTATTTTCCCTTACCTGAGAAAAGTATTTGTCATACAGAGATTGCTGCGTTTTTACCGAACGCCAGCCGTCGTACACCTTAAAGGTAAGTCCCTTTGGAAGGGACAGAAAAGCCTGCTCCAATTTCTCAGCCGTGGGTTTTCTTATAAGGCATTTTTTATCTGTGCCTGCCAAGCCCTGATTAAAATACACCGGCTCGGTTAGAATTTCTCCTTTAAAATATTCGGCAACGGAAACAAGCTCACATTCTTCAAACTGCTTTCCTTTGGGTGCTTTTGGAAATTCCTTGTTTGGAATAGCCGTCAAATTCATATAATCATCGCCTTTGATAAAAAATTGCATACTTTTTCTTATACTATTATATCACAAATAATTAAAAAAACAAGGTCTGGCGGTAAAATGGCTCGGCTTTAATAAGCTTAATGTTTTTCTTTGGAAGATAGTTTAAACACATTGAGCTTTTTTCTTATGCTGCGTTTCCTTTAAGCTTGACAGCCAAACAGCATTTATTCGATAAGCTTATTTAAAAAACCAAAAATTCTTTTTATCCTATTGACAACCTGAAAAAAGTATGCTAATATATCATACGAAATGAATATGAAAATGCTGTGACAAGGAGCGGAAAGTATTGAAGCCCGCAGAGAGCTGTCGGTTGGTGTAAGGCAGCGGCGGAAATTCTTTCTAAATCACCTTTGAGCTGTCCGTCAATGATTTTGGTGTTATTGTTAATTTTTTAATAATACATATTATCGGAGAACGGAACGTGACCTCACGTTATAGGGGAGCGTATTGATTGATACGCATTGAGGGGATATTATTGTGAAATAATATCAATTAGAGTGGTAACGTGGAAGCTTGTGACTTTCATCTCTTTTGAGGTGAAGGTTATTTTTATTTTACGGAGCTTTTTGATTATTGCTATAAAATGCCGCTTAAAAAATCAGGGAAACATCTCGGCGGCGGATATACAGATTCCTATTTAAAAACAGGAAGGATTTAACAAGAATAATTTTGGCAAAGGAGAAATCACAAATGAAAAAAATCCAAATTTTCGATTCAACGCTTCGTGACGGAGTTCAAGGCGAGGGAATTAGCTTTTCCGCCGATGATAAGCTGAAAATCCTTAACAGATTGGACAGCTTTGGAGTAAGCTTTGTAGAGGCGGGAAACCCGGGTTCAAATCCCAAGGACTTGGAGTTTTTCAGAAGGGCAAAATCGTTAGAGCTGAAAAATACAAAATTGGTGGCGTTCGGTTCTACAAGGCGGAAAAATTTAACTTGCGAGGAGGACGAGAACCTTAACGCACTGTTAACGGCGGAAACGGAATATGTCACCGTATTCGGCAAGTGCTGGAAGCTGCACTCACAGGTTATTTTAAACGCCTCCCCCGAGGAAAATTTCGCTATGATAGCCGACACTGTCAGGTATCTTACCCAAAAAGGAAAAAAGGTGATATTTGACGCAGAGCATTTTTTTGACGGATTTAAGGACAATGAGGATTTTGCCCTTTCCGCAATAAAGGCGGCGGAAAAGGCGGGAGCATGGGAGATCGTGCTGTGCGACACCAACGGCGGCTGCTTTCCCGACGAGGTGAATGAGATTACCGAAAAGGCGGTAAAAGCGGTAAATGTTCCAATCGGCATACACTGTCACAACGATATAGGCTGTGCGGTGGCTTGCTCCTTGGCGGCGGTTAAGGCGGGAGCGGTTCAGGTGCAGGGTACTTTTATCGGCATAGGCGAGCGGTGCGGAAACACCAACTTATCCACCGTTATCCCCGATTTACAGCTTAAAATGGATTACAGCTGCGTACCCGAGGGCAGTATGGAGCAGCTTACCTCCGCCGCCAACTATATTGCGGAAATCTCCAACATAAAATTGGCGGGAACTATGGCTTATGTGGGAAGAAACGCCTTCGGACACAAGGGCGGTATGCACGCAGACGGAGTTGCCAAAAACCCCAAAACCTTTGAGCATATTCCTCCCGAGGCGGTAGGCAACGAGCGCAGCTTTCTGCTGTCCGAGGTAAGCGGAAGAAGCGCTATACTATCCAAGCTTACCGCCTTTGACAAGAATTTGGACAAAAACAGCCCCGAAACAAAGCGTATAATGGATAAGCTGAAAATGCTGGAAAACAGGGGCTATCAGTTTGAGGCGGCAGGAGCGAGCTTTGAATTATTGGTGTTAAAGGAATTGGGGCGCTTTAAGCCCTTTTTCAGCATAGATCATTTTCACGTTATATCCAATCAAAATTACGCAATAGACGGCCTTGAAAAAGCAAACGCAATGGTAAAGGTAAAGGTCGGGGACAGGTACGAGATAACGGCGGACGAGGGGGATGGTCCTGTAAATGCCATAGACAGAGCCTTAAGAAAAGCCTTGGAGGTATTCTATCCACAGTTAAAGCGCACTCACCTTATTGACTACAAGGTAAGAGTTATTGCGAAAGGCGACAGCACCGCCGCCGTTACAAGAGTCCTCATAGAAAGCACCGACGGCGAAAAGGTGTGGACGACGGTAGGCTCGTCAAAGGACATAATAGACGCCAGCTTAATTGCCTTGTTGGACGCTATAAATTATTATCTTTATCATAAGGAAAATGAGAGATATAATTCTTATAATCTTTTGTAAATTCAATTAAAAACCAACTTATAAAAGAAAAAATATATCCACTCAAATGTTAAAAAAATCCCTTAAAATTTTAACAAAAAATTATTGAAAATTTTTAAAAAACATTATATAATATTAAATATATACGAAAGGAATTAAAAGCTATGGGAATGACAATGAGCCAAAAGATTTTGGCAAAGCATGCGGGACTTGATGAAGTAAAGGAAGGGCAGCTTATCAGAGCAAAGCTTGATATGGTGCTTGCCAACGATATTACAGGTCCTGTTGCAATCAACGAGTTTAACAAGGCGGGATTTGACGGAGTATTCGACAAAAGCCGCATAAGCCTTGTTATGGATCACTTTGCGCCAAACAAGGACATAAAGGCTGCCACACAGTGCAAGCAGTGCCGTGACTTTGCGGGAAAATACGGCGTTGTAAACTTTTATGATGCAGGAGAAATGGGCGTTGAGCATGCGCTTTTGCCCGAAAAAGGACTTATCGCCCCGGGAGAGCTGTGTATCGGCGCAGACAGCCACACCTGCACCTACGGCGCATTGGGAGCTTTCTCCACAGGAGTAGGCTCTACCGATATGGCTGCGGGAATGGCAACGGGAGAGGCGTGGTTTAAAGTGCCTGCCGCTATGAAATTCAACCTTCACGGAAAGCTTAACAAGTATGTAACCGGCAAGGACGTTATTTTACATATCATAGGAATGATAGGAGTAGACGGCGCATTATACAAAAGTATGGAATTTACGGGAGAGGGGCTTTCCTCTTTGACGGTAGAGGACAGACTTTGTATGGCTAATATGGCAATAGAAGCGGGAGCTAAAAACGGCATATTTGAAGTTGACCGGCAGACCGTGGACTTTGTAAAGGAACGTACCGACAGACCGTTTGAAATATTTAAAGCGGACGATGACGCAGTATATTCTCAAATAATCGACATTAACCTTGATGAAATACCCCAAACGGTGGCTTTCCCTCACCTTCCCGAAAATACCAAAACGGAAAAGGATTGGGGAGAGGTAAAAATAGATCAGGCGGTTATCGGCTCTTGCACCAACGGCAGAATTACCGATATGCGTCAGGCGGCGGAGGTGCTTAAGGGCAAGCACGTTGCAAAGGGAGTGCGCTGCATAGTTATTCCCGCCACACAGAAAATTTATTTGCAGTGTATTAACGAGGGACTTGCAGAAATCTTTATCAATGCAGGCTGCGTGTTCTCAACTCCCACCTGCGGTCCTTGCCTTGGCGGTCATATGGGCATTTTGGCGGCGGGAGAAAGAGCAATCTCCACCACCAACAGAAACTTTGTGGGCAGAATGGGACACGTTGACAGCGAGGTGTATCTTGCAAGCCCTTATGTGGCGGCTGCAAGCGCTGTTACAGGCAAAATCACCGCTTACAAGGGTTAAATAAAATAAAGATTATTGCTGTAAATACAATTAAAGCAATTAGACAATTAGAAATAGTATAAGTCTATTACGGAAAATCAAGAAAGGAAATTTTTCTTATGCTTAATCATATTGTTTTACTTACTTTTAAGGACGAATTATCGGACAGCGACAGAAGGTTAGCCTCCGTTAAATTAAAAAGCGGCTTGGAAAACCTTAACGGAAAGGTTGACGGAGTCAGTCAGATTTATGTGGAGAATATTCTTTTAAAGGAAAATTCTACCGCCGATATTATGCTGTTCTGCAAGCTTGAATCCGAGCAGGCATTGGAAAATCTCAAAACCAGTCCTCTTTTGTTTAATATTAAATCTGTAATAGACAGCAGCTTAGGCAGAATACACACGGCTACCTTTTATTCGTAATTAGGCAGCATACACACGGTTATCCTTTATTCGCAATTAAAAACAGACTAAAAACCGAAAGGAGAAAATGCTCTTAAAAGGCATTTAATATAATATGAACGCACACGGAATTGTACATAAATACGGAGATAACGTTGATACCGACGTAATTATCCCCGCAAGATATTTAAACACGGCGGATCACAAGGAGCTTGCCTCTCACTGTATGGAGGATATTGACAAGGACTTTGTGAAAAAGGTAAAGAACGGCGATATTATGGTGGGAGAGGCAAATTTCGGCTGCGGCAGCTCCCGCGAACACGCACCTATAGCAATCAAGGAAAGCGGAATTGCCTGCGTAATCGCCGCCACCTTTGCAAGAATCTTTTACCGCAATTCAATTAACATCGGACTTCCCATAATGGAATGTCCCGAAGCGGCAAAGGAAATTAAGGCGGGGGACGAGGTGGAAGTGGATTTCGACAGCGGCGTTATTACCGACATTACCGCGGGAAAAACCTATACCGCACAGCCCTTCCCCGAGTTTATCAAGGATATTATCAATAAAGGCGGACTTATGAATTCCATTAAGAGCAAAAAATAAAATGAAAAGCTTAAAACAAACAAGCGTGTTTTTAAGCCTTATTTTAAGGCACAAGCCCGAGGCAATCGGAATTTCATTAGATCAGCACGGCTGGGCGGAGGTTTCGGAGCTAATCAGAGGTGTAAACAATACGGTCGGATACTATTTGGATTTTAATATTCTTGAAGAAATTGTAAAAACCGACAATAAGCAAAGGTACAGCTTTAACCGGGATAAAACCAAAATCAGAGCTAATCAGGGGCATTCGGTAAAGGTAGATGTAGAGCTTAAAGAAGCTGAGCCTCCTATGCTGCTTTTTCACGGAACGGGCAAAAAATTCGTACCCTCCATTTTAAAAGAAGGCTTGCTTCCCAAAAGCAGGCTGTACGTTCATTTGTCAAAGGATAAGGAAACGGCAATAAAAGTAGGCTCACGTCACGGAACGCCTTACGTGTTTTTTGTGGATTCGGGAAAAATGTTTAAGGCGGGATACAAGTTTTACCTCTCGGAAAACGGCGTATGGCTTACTGAATTTGTTCCCGTAAAATATTTGCAGGGCAGATAAAAAATATTAGAAAGGAATATATATAATGACAAAAAATATAGCGGTAATCAAGGGGGACGGCATCGGTCCGGAAATTGTAAGCGAAGCTATGAAGGTGCTTGACAAGATTGCCGAAAAATACGGACATAAGTTTAATTACACACAGGTGTTAATGGGCGGCATCGCCATTGATCAAACGGGAGTGCCTTTGCCGCAGGAAACAATAGACAAGTGCCTTGAAAGCGACAGCGTTCTCTTAGGTGCGGTAGGCGGTCCTAAGTGGGACAAGGGCGAGGGAAAGAACCGTCCCGAAGCAGGTCTTTTGGGAATAAGAGGTGCGCTTAAGCTTTTTGCAAATATCCGTCCCGCAAAGCTGTTAAAGCCTCTTGCCTCCGCTTGCCCCTTAAAGAGCGACATCACCGACAACGGCTTGGATTTGGTAATTGTTCGTGAGCTTATCGGCGGCGCATATTTTGGCGAAAAGAAAACCTACATAGACGAAAACGGTCACAAAACCGCCTGCGATTCAATGAAATACAGCGATTATGAAATTGAAAGAATTTGCAGGGTGGCATTCGATATGGCAAGAAAACGCCGCAATAAAGTAACCAGCATAGACAAGGCAAACGTGCTTGACAGCTCCAGACTTTGGAGAGAAATTTCTCATAAGGTGGCGGCGGAATATCCCGACGTTGAATTTTCCGATATGCTTGTGGACAACACCGCAATGCAGCTTGTAAGAAATCCCGCACAATTTGACGTAATCGTTACGGAAAATCTGTTCGGCGATATTCTTTCGGACGAGGCAAGTATGATAACAGGCTCTTTGGGTATGATTCCTTCCGCAAGCCTTGGAGAGGGCAGCCTTGGACTGTATGAGCCTATTCACGGTTCTGCTCCCGACATTGCGGGACAAAATAAAGCAAATCCAATAGCTACAATACTTTCTGCTGCTATGATGTTAAGATACAGCTTTGATATGCAGAAAGAAGCGGACGCTGTTGAAGCGGCGGTTGACAAGGTATTGGCGGCAGGCTATCGCACAGGGGATATTATGAGCGAGGGAATGACACTTGTAAGCTGCTCTGAAATGGGAGATAAAATAGCGGCTGAAATTCTTTAAAATAAGTTACTAATAAAAACAAAATCGGGTGGAGATTTTCTGCCCGATTTTTATCTGAAACAGCGTTAGGCTGTAAAAAATATTTTCGGAGGAAAGAGATCTTATAGGGAAATCTGCTGCCGCCTTGAACACCTTGTAAATTTGTTATGTTTGATTATTTTCTTTGCGGCTTTAATGAAATTCTATTGCCTAATCGTCAGGCTTTCCCCTTAATCTCAATAAAAAATAATGGACTATTTACTGTTTTTGCAGGATCTTAGAAATTCCGCTCCCGATTGGATAAACAACATACTTTATTTTATATCGGAATTTATGGGAGGAGCGTTTGGATTGGCAATTCCCATATTTGTGTATTGGTGTATTGACAAAAAAGCGGGTACTTTTATGTTAATGGGATTTTCGGGAGCTTTTTTGGCAAACCAAACTTTAAAAAACACCTTTTGCGTATACCGTCCGTGGATATTGGACAGCCGCATTGTGCCATATGAAAAGGCTTTGGCTAATGCAACGGGCTATTCCTTCCCCAGCGGACATACAACTATGGCGGTTTCCACCTATGGAAGCCTTGCGGTATGGCAGAGAAAAAGAAAGCCGCTGATGATAATCTGCATAATTCTGACACTGCTGACGGGATTTTCACGAAATTGGCTTGGAGTACATACCGGCTGGGACGTTTTAGTCGCTTTGATATTGCCTATTGCCGCTTTGTTTGCTGCTCATATTGTGCTGAAGCTTGTGGAAAGAAATCCCAAATGCGACCTGTTGGTGCTGATTGTGGGAGCTTTGCTTATTGGAGCGGCTCTTGCTTTTATCATTCTAAAGCCATATCCCGCAGATCTTGCCGCTGACGGAACTTCTTTGGTTAATATACAGGAAATGCAGACCGACTGCTTCAGAAGCTGCGGAATTTCTTTCGGCTTTTTGTTAGGCTGGTTCTTGGAAAGACGCTTTGTTAATTATAAAATAGAATGCTCCTTTGCTAAAAGAATTATATATTTTATATCGGGATTCGGTATTGCTCTTTTGCTGTATGTTTTAGTGCTGCCCTTTGCATTTAGTTTGCTGCCTGAAAATTGGAATAAGCTGTTAAAATATTTCTCTGTATTTTTGTTTGTTACATTTGGTTTTCCCGCTATTATGAATTATTTTGAAAAAAGAAGGCAGGCAAAACAGAATTAAAACAATTAAACCCAATTATCACCAACTTATTTTCAATATATTTCCTACATTTCTAATAAAAAATCAAAAATTTAAGCAGCTGCAAGAAAACAGCTGCTTATATTATTTATCAAATCCGCCGATCTTTATAAATTGCTTATGTTATCATTTCATCAATCTTTACAATCGGCATAATCAGATGTAATACCGTAATATTCTTCAAGAGAAAGTCCCGAATCGGTGATAATTTTGGCTTTTTCAACACCAATATATCTGACGTGCCAAGGCTCGTACATATATCCCGTATACATATCCTTGTCCTTTGGGTAGCGGATAATAAAGCCGTACTCCGCACAGTGGGCGGCTATCCATTTTCCCTCTTTGGTATCCGCAAAGCTTTGACTTAACGAATTCAAATCAAAGGTATATCCCGTTTGGTGATCCGAGTGTCCGGGTCTTGAGGAATAAGTGTCCGCCGCTTCCCTTCCGTCCTGATTAACCCAGCCAGCATACACCGCCTCCTGCTTTGCATAAGAGCGGTAGGCGGAAACAATAAACAGATTTATCCCCTCTGCCGCCGCTGCCGCCTGCATTGAATAAAAAGCGTCCGCTGCCACAGGCTGTATTCCCGGATCATAAGTTTTTGGCAATGTATAGGTTTTATTTGCCATCATTATTCCGTCCACATATGTAATTCCGTCAATCCTTTCCAGCTTGTAGCCGTTTTTGGTAACAGTGGAGTAATTCCAAGGATTTTTGTCATTATTGGGCGCTTCCGTAACAGGGCTTGCAGTGGTTACAGCCTGTGTTGGAGCATTAGTTTGAGGAGGATTTGTTTGCGGTGGGTTGGTCTGCGGCAGGTTTGTTTGGGGAGGATTGGTTTGAGGCGGGTTGGTTTGAATGGGACCTGCTGTAGTATTGGGTTTGGTTTCAACAGATGTAGAGGTAATGTCAGCAGCATCAGTCGTTGTAAAGCTGCTTTGGGAAGAATTAGAAGTCGCTGCGGTTTGAACTGCGGTTGACGAAACGCTTGTTGAATTGAAATTTACTGTAATATCCGGCTTGTTGGGTTTAGCCTTTTCTTTTAGTGAAATTATAATAAAAACAACGATAGCCGCCGCCAAAACAACGCCGATAATTGCGGCGGCAATAATATATTTTTTCTTTTCCATATTTGTGATTTCCCTTTTTAACTTCTGATATTTCTAATTATTTCTGCACCTTTTGCGGTTATTCGTGCATATTCTTCTTTATATGACAGTATAACACTATTTTTCGGAAATTTCAAGTTATGAACATAGGTTTTTGCTATTTAGATTTGCTTCAATTTAACAATCCCAATACCCCCAATTTTCCCAACAAAAAAGGACCGCCCCAGCAGTCCCTTTTATAAAAGTCAAATAATCAAACAAGCTCGATGATAGCCATTTCCGCAGCGTCGCCTCTGCGAGGTCCTATCTTTACGATTCTTGTGTATCCGCCGTTTACTTCCTTGTACTTAGGAGCGATTTCGTCAAACAGCTTTTTGCTTACCGCCTCCTTGGTAATGTAGGAAAATACTTGGCGCTTACTGTGAAGATCGTTGTTCTTGCCTAAGGTAATCATCTTCTCAGCTTCATTTCTGACTTCCTTTGCTCGTGTAACCGTGGTTTCAATCTTGCCGTTTTCAAGCAGGAATGTTACCATAGCTCTCAGCATTGCTTTTCTATGATCACTTGTTCTTCCAAGTTTTCTCATTTGCTTTTACTCCTTTCTGTAAGAGTTGATTTTCGATTAGCCTGCTAACCTTATTCCTCGGGATCGGCAAGAGTAAAGCCCAATTCCTTCAGCTTTGCGCTTACCTCGTCGAAAGATTTTTTGCCCAAATTGCGAACCTTCATCATTTCCTCGGGGGACTTTGAAATCAAATCCTCTACGGTATTGATATTAGCACGCTTTAAGCAGTTGAAGGAACGCACCGAAAGCTCCAAATCCTCGATTGTTTTCTCGAGAATTTTGTCCTTGCTCTTGTCGTCCTTTTCAACCACAAGATCAAGCTGACTTGCATCGTCGGACAATTCGATAAACGGCTGCAAATGCTGACAAAGAATCTTTGCCGCATAGCTTACCGATTCCTTTGCCGTAATTGTGCCGTCGGTCCAAACCTCAAGTATAAGCTTATCATAGTCGGTGCGCTGTCCCACACGGGTGTTTTCAACCGAATAGTTAACTTTAAGAACAGGGGTGTATATGCTGTCCACCGCTATCATTCCGATAGGCGGCTGGGACATATGGCTTTTGTTCTTTTCGGCACTTACATAGCCTCTGCCCTTGTCAAAGGTCAGTTCCATACAAAGCTTTGCGCCGGGATTCAGTGTGGCAATGTGCATTCCCGGATCGAGAATTTCTATCTCGCTGTCGGTTTTTATATCGCCCGCAATTACTTCGCCTTCACCTTCCGCTTCAATATAAACTGTTTTTGGAGCTTCGCCGTACATTTTGGCAATTAAGCCCTTAATGTTCAGAATTATCTCGGTTACGTCTTCCTTAACTCCGGGGATAGTGGAAAATTCATGCTGTACCCCTTCGATTTTTACGCTTGTAACCGCAACTCCGGGCAAAGAGGAGAGCAAAACACGTCTTAAGCTGTTGCCCAATGTGTTTCCAAAACCGCATTCCAACGGCTCAACCGAAAATATTCCGTACTTTCCGTCCGGTTTAAGCTTAACTATTTCAATTTTCGGTAACTCTATTATTTCAAGCATTCTGTAACCCTCCTGCTGTTAATGATTTGTTTCCGTTTATAATGCTTATATTCTAACGGAAACAAATCCTTCTTTGTTATGCTCAGGGGATTCCGCCAATAAAATCTCGTGGCAGAAAATATCGGGCTTTCGCCCCGGTTAATTTTAAATTACGATATAAAGCCGTTGCTTAGGCTTTGCGGAATTTAAAATCCGCTAAATATTGTAAATTAAAAATAATCGCACCAAAGTATAAACCGTCAATATCTTTAAAAAAACAAGTTGATAAACAGCTATTATTTGGAGTACAACTCGATTACAAGCTGCTCTTCAATCTCGAAGTCCAACTCATCTCTCTGAGGTAAGCGGTTAACAACTGCGCTTTGCTGTTCTTTGTTAAAGTCTAACCATACGGGGATAATTCTGCCGTTGGTAGCCTCTGCAATCTGAGCAAACTTAGGGCTTTTCTTGCTTCTTTCGGAAAGAGCGATAACATCTCCCGCTTTTACTCTGTAGGAAGGAATATCAACTCTCTTGCCGTTTACGGTAAAGTGACCGTGACCAACAAGCTGTCTTGCTTCACGGCGGGTGATAGCCATACCCATTCTGAATACAACGTTGTCAAGACGGGATTCAAGCAGTCTTATAAGGTTTTCGCCCGATACGCCCTCTTCCTTGATAGCCAT
>CAZRRT010000033.1:0-20298 GCA_964602605.1 uncultured Ruminiclostridium sp. | reverse complement strand
GCCGCAGGTTTTGGGCTTGCAGTTTGTGGACGGTATCCGCCGTCCCGACCGCGACAACGCTATCGACAACTACATTGGCGAGGATTATATGGACGTGTTGGCGGAGGGCGCATGGCAGAATATTTTCAAGGTTAAGCCTGAAATATTCACAAAAGAGGAAAAAAGAGAGTGGCTTGACAAGCTGACAGATGTTTCCTTGGGATCGGACGCTTTCTTCCCCTTTGGCGACAATATTGAAAGAGCCCACAGAAGCGGAGTTAAGTATGTGGCTGAGCCGGGCGGTTCTATCCGTGACGATCACGTTATTGAAACCTGCAATAAATACGGTATGGTAATGGCGTTTACGGGAATAAGACTGTTCCACCACTAATAAACAAAAAAGAAGGGTGCATTTATGAAATACGAGCTTACAAAAGATCTTGAAACGGGAAACGTTTTTATTGACGATGAACACAGACAGCTTTTCAAAGCGGTAAACGATATGGTTGAAGCCTGCGGCAGCGGTCAGGGACGGGAAAAGCTGCAAAAGACAATAACATTTTTGTCAAACTATGTCAATACCCATTTTGCCCACGAGGAGCAGCTTCAGCAGAAGAATAGCTACCCCGGCTACGTTTCCCATAAAGCCTTTCACGACAAATACAAAGAGGATTTAAATTCGCTTATGGCAAAAATACCACCAACAGGCGCAACGGTAGGCGACTTGACTGCAATTAACGCTCACATAGGAATTTTGGTTTCTCATATTCGCACTGAGGATAAGAAATTGGGACAGTTTTTGAATAAATAAAAGAGGATTATGCTATGAAAATATTAACAGTAGGCGGCGGCGGAAGAGAACACGCAATAATCACCGCATTAAGCCGTTCCCCAAAAGCAGACAAGCTGTACTGCGCCCCCGGAAATGCGGGAATAGCCAATCTTGCGGAATGCTTTCCCGTAAAGGCTACCGATATAGAGGGCATTGTGAAGCTGGCAAAAAAATTACAGCCCGATTACGTGTTTGTAGCTCCCGACGATCCACTTGTTATGGGTATGGTGGACGCACTTAACAAGGAGGGCTTTAAAACCTTCGGTCCTAAAGCCAACGCTGCAATTTTAGAGGGCAGCAAGGTATTCTCCAAAGGACTTATGAAAAAATACAACATACCCACAGCGGAATATGAAACCTTTACCGACGCAGATAAGGCTATTGCTTATATTAGGGATAAAAACAGCTACCCCGCAGTAATCAAATGCGACGGCTTGGCTTTGGGAAAAGGTGTAATTATCGCTGAGAATTTTGAGCAGGCTGAAAAAGCGGTAAAATCTATGCTGTTAGACGGCAAATTCGGCAAAAGCGGCAGTGAAATTGTGGTTGAGGAATATTTAACAGGTCCTGAGGTAACAGTTCTTGCTTTCACCGACGGAAAAACCGTAAAACCTATGATAAGCTCTATGGATCACAAGCGGGCTTACGACAATGACAAGGGACTTAACACCGGCGGTATGGGTACTATCGCCCCCAATCCGCTTTATACTCCCGAAAAACAAGAGGAGTGTATGGAAAAAATATTCCTGCCCACTATAAGAGCAATGGAAAAGGAAGGCAGACCCTTTAAGGGCTGTCTGTATTTCGGACTTATGCTTACTCCAAAGGGTGCAAAGGTCATAGAGTACAACTGCCGTTTTGGAGATCCTGAAACGCAGGTTGTTTTACCGTTGTTGGAAACGGATTTGGTTGACATAATTGAGGCGATTTGGGAAGAAAGGCTTGCCGATTTAGATGTAAAGTGGAGCAATAAGGCTTGTGCATGCGTTGTAATGGCAAGCGGCGGCTATCCCGAAAAATACGAAACGGGCAAGGAGATAAAAGGCTTGGACGCAAATGGGCAGTATAAGGGCGTTTATGTTTATCATGCGGGAACGAAAATCAGTGATGATTATCTTCAAAAGCAGGCTAAGTTCCTTACCTCGGGCGGCAGAGTTTTGGGTGTTACCGCTACGGGAGATAACTTGCAGGAGGCTCTCGATAAGGCTTACGGCGCTGTTAAAAATATCAGCTTTGAAAAGGTGCATTACCGCACCGATATTGGGAAAAGAGCTTTGGAATTAAAATAAAGCCAATTTTTATTATTTTTCATTTACAATATGCCGACAAAACCATATCTTCTTTTTTAACAAATTTATAATTTAAAACAAGCTGCACAGACCGAAAAATACAACCTGTGCAGCTTGCTTTATTTATGGAACGAATAAAACGAAAATTTCTTTTAATAAACCTGTTCGTTCAAATAGTTATGGGAAAGATAGAGAGCAATTCCGTAATCGCTTAACGAAGGAAAACTCTCAATCTGAGCTTTTGTCATAAAGCCTTCAAAGGTGTTGTGCTTTTTGCCGTCACTGTCGTTTTGAAAACCCTCCAATGTACCTGTCAGACAGTTTCTTTTGTCAAATTTTTCATAAATAAAATCAAATATTTGCGTACATTTGTTATGAATAAAGTCAGAATCTATATCAACCATTTTCCCATTGCTATAAAAAACCATTGTAACCAAATATGTCTGATAACAGCCGTCATCGAAACACTCGTTGTTTTCGCTGATACACTTTTTTAAAACATTGGAAATATACACTTCCCCCTCATTAACAATAACATCATAATCAACGCCTTTTTCATCGTATTCTCTTATAGCGTAATTCTTATTATGAACGGGACAATAATCCGCATTTGGAGAATTATTATCAGTATCCTGCGTATTTTGAAACCGAGAATCGTTTGCTGCGGCTTCTGTTGACAATACCGTTGATTTTGGCATATTGCTGTTGGAGGAAATAATTATGCCGGATTTATTGTCTTGTCCGCTCCTCCATACGCATATCCCTATTGTACCCACAAAGGTTATGCAGACCAAGGAGGAGAGAAGCCCGATTTTCAGCTGTTCTCTTTTTCTTGTCTTTGTTTTTTGGATTTGCTCGCTGCGCTGAAAAACCTCTTTTATTACCTGTTCACAGCTCTTCATAAATAAAGCCCTCCTTTTCAAGCTCTTTCTTCAAGGCATTTTTTGAACAGTAGATCAGGTTTTCGATCTGCCGCCTGCTCTTTTTCATAACTGCGGCGATTTCCGCATTTTTCATATCTTCAAAATACGACATATACAACACCTGACGGTAATCTCGTTTAAGCTTGTTCATAGCCCTGTGAAGAAGTATTTTTTGTTCCTCCCTGATATATGATTTTTCCAAATCCTGTTCATCGGTAAGCGATTCTTCAAAATCCTCTGCCGAAACTGCCGAATACCTTTTATTATGTCTGAGATAATCAAGCGCCGTATTCCTTCCAATGGTGTAAAGCCAAGTTTTGAAGGAATACTTTTCCGTAAAGCGGGGTCTTTTTACTACAAGCTTCACAAAAACATCTTCCATAATTTCCTCGGCAATATAAATATTTTTGGTATAACCTAAAAGATACAGCATTAAACCGTCTTTATAAGCGGTAATTATTTCCGCCATACCGTTTTGATCACCATTAAGAAAACGTCGGTAGCTGCCCCAACCGTTATCCATAAATTTCTCCTTTTGAAAACTTTTTGCTTTCATCAATTAAACGCATCAAGTAATAAAAGCTCTAATAATATATTACGATAATTTGCAAAAAAAGTCAAAAAACTATTGCTTTTGTAAATTCCTATTATTAGTTTCATTTAGAAAGAAAGATTTTTTAAATGTCGGTATAAAAACATACAGACTGTAATGAGGTCTGTACGCCTTCTCTCGCCCATTGAGTTGGCTGTATTATTTTGGTAAATATTGGTTATATTTATAACGAAAATTTTGTTTACTTTTTCATCAAAAAATTTTTAAAATAATTGATTTTTTAATAAAAATCAGTATAATATAAAATATAGGGAGAGGTTTACAGTTAGGTTCGATTTTATTCGCTGATACTGTTAACTTAAATAATGGTTATTACCCTTCTCTAAAATTACAACCAGAATTACACATAATTAACAGGAGGTAATATTTATATGAATACTGTGGATAAAGTATCAGGCGGCACTATTTCAAAAAAAATAATCACCGGTAATTCAATAGTGTGGGACGTATTTAAGGGCTTATTTATAGCGGCTGTTATTCTTGCTGTCGTTTTCAACACATTTGTTTCAATCTGCTATGTTATTGAACTAAATCAACCTATTCAATTAGAGATGAAAACGCCCTATTATATGGAGACGCAGGATTATCTTGACCTTACGGCAATGCAAAAGAAAGCCCCCGACAGTGCCGAATACAAGGCTATGCTTAAAGCCTTCAACACTAAGTACAGCGTTCCTTATGAAAACAGTCAGGTATATATCGAGTTGGCAAAGGCACATAAGGAAGACCCCAACAGCAAGGAATACCAAGAGCTGCTTGAAAAATTCCAAGAGCAGTTTGACATTCCTGCTGAAAAAATCATTTTTGAGGATTGACAATACACTTTAAACCAATGATATTCAAAAATCCCGCCGAAATTTTTTCTGCGGGATTTTTTGATTTTATAATTTACAAAAAAAGTCAAAAAACTATTGCATTTTTGAAAAAGCTATGCTATAATATTATGCGTGTCAATATGAAAGTCTTGTATTATTGTCTTTTACAATAGGCTTTTTTTAATAAGACAAAAGAATAAAAGGAGAGGACTGTTTGATTTTTTATCTATACGCAATTATGCAGTCGCCTTTATTTTAACTTAATTTAAAGGAAGGAAGATTATATAATGTCAGTTTTAGAGATAATTTCCGCGATTTTACTTATTTTGGCTTGTGTATTTATCGTTTTGGTGGTACTTATGCAGGATTCAAAGCAGGGTATGTCCCAAACCATTTCGGGTGCTTCAAGCGATAATTACTATCAGAAAAACTCGGGCAGAACAAAGGAAGCAAAGCTTGCAAAAATGACAAAGATTGCTGCTATCGTTGTATTTGTAATCGCTCTTTTGGTTAACCTCATCACCATTTATGGCTGGGGCAAAAGCAGTTCAAGCAATCAGAACAACAAGCCTTCAACCACCACCTCCGCTTCATCAACAACCGCACCAAAAGAAAGCGGCACAGGAACAGCCGCTTCAACAACTGCGCCTGCTACAACAGCAGCACCTGACACAACCGCTGCATAATTACAACATTTAAAAACAAAGGGGCGATAAGTCGCCTCTTTTTTATAATCGATAATCGAATTGAAAACAGTAAAAATTGAAAAGGAAAAGAAAATGAGTAACATAAGAGAAAACATAATAGCTGCGCTTTATAAAAACGGAAAACAGGGCGGAAACGGATTAACCGAGCCTGAATTGATTTCGCTTTTGTCAAAGAAAAAGGGTGGAAAGCCTATTTCAAAAGAATTGCAGGATATGAAAAGAACCAACACCTTGAATTACAGCAAGCTGCGCTATTCCTTAAACGGAAAAGAAAAGTACCACGAAGGCACTGTTGTTAAGGTAGCAAGAGGACACGGCTTTATTTTGCTTAACGACAGCGAGGAGGGCGAGGAGGTTTTTGTTAGAGGACGTGATTTTTTGGGCGCAATTCCCGGCGACAAGGTCCTGCTTAAAATAATCGCCGATAAGGACGAGAACAACCGTTCCTGCACAGCTGTTGTAAAGGCGGTTTTGGAATATTCGGACAAAATGCTTACCGGCACTGTGGTAAACTACAACGGGGATATAAGAATTGATCCCTCCTCCTTCTCCACTCCCATACCGCTGATTATATCAGGCTACGGCGGATTTGCGATAAGAATAGGCGATAAAGTTAAGTTTGAAATCAAAAAAAGAGGAGATCGCCATTCGGAGCATATTGTAACGGTTACCGAGGTATTTGGCAGCTCCGATATTGCAAGAGTTTCGGTTAAAGCGTATATTGAGGAAAAGGACATTCCCGTTGAGTTTCCCGAGGAAGTTATCAGAGAGGCAAAGGAAATAGAAAAGAGAGGAATAATCGACGCAGATAAGGCTACAAGAACCGATTTGCGGGATTTGCCCATATTCACCATAGACGGAGCGGACACAAAGGACATAGACGACGCAATCAGCATTGAAAAAACCGCCAAAGGCTTTAAATTGGGAGTACATATTGCGGACGTTTCAAATTACGTCAAAAAGGGATCTGCTCTCGATCAGGAGGCAAACCGCAGAGGCACCAGCGTGTATATTGCGGATATGGTAATTCCTATGCTGCCAAAGGAGCTTTCCAACGGCATTTGCTCTCTTAATCCATTGGAGGACAGGCTTGCCTTTTCCTGCCTTATGGAGCTGGATAACAACGGAGAAATCACAAATTACCGCTTTGTCAAATCTATAATCAAATCGAGAGTTAAAGGGGTATACAGCGAGGTCAACAAGATATTGTCGGGAGAAGCGGATCAGGCGATTAGGGAAAAATACTCGGCGGTTATCGAGCAGATACCTATTATGAATCAGCTTGCAGATATTCTTATTAAAAACAGAGAAAACAGAGGCGCACCTGAAATTGACAGCGTGGAAAGCAAGATAATATGCGACGAAAAAGGAATTTGTATTGACATAAAGCCCAGAGAAAGAGGCGTTTCGGAGCAGATAATCGAGGAATTTATGCTTGCCGCCAACAACTGTGCCGCAAAGGTGGGAATGAGCAATCATATTCCTTTTGTGTACCGTATTCACGAGCCACCCTCTGCGGAAAAGCTGCTTATGCTGAAGGACACCTTAACCGCTATGGGAATCGAGCCTAAGGGAATAAACGAAAGCTCTGCCGCAAAGGATTTGGCGCAGCTGCTGAAAAACTGCAAGGACGACCCCAGAGCCTCCATTATCCACAGAATGACACTGCGTACTATGATGAAAGCCAAATACAGCGAAGAGCCTTTGGGACATTTCGGACTTGTGATGAAAGAATATGCTCATTTCACATCGCCTATCAGACGTCTTGCGGACTTGTCTATACACAGAATATTAACCGATTATGTGGGAGGAGAGGCTTCAAAGTTGGAAAAGAGATACACCCGTTTTGCTGCGGAAAATTCCACAAGAGCCACCGACACTGAAATAATGGCGGTTAATGCAGAGCGTGACTGTGAAAAATACTATGCCGCCGAATATATGAAAAAGCATATCGGCGAAGAGTTTGAGGGAGTAATTTCCGGAGTATTAAACAGCGGATTTTTCGTTGAGCTGCCCAACACAGTTGAAGGCAGAGTTGATATATTTACCCTGCCCGAGGGCGAATACGAGGTGAGAAACGGAATAACCCTGGTGGAAACCCTTTCCAACACCGCCTACAATATGGGCGACAAGGTAAAGGTAAAGCTTGCCGCCGTCAATGTGGGAATGGGACAGATTGACTTTGCTTTGGAGGAGCATACAGCAATTTAAAAGCTGTTCAAATTAAATCGGTATATAGATTTCCCGCAAGGATTTTTGCCTTGTGAAAAATATACTATTATTTTTATTAAATATTTCCTCTTGATTTATATAATTCAATCTGCTATAATAATAATGTTAGTTAAAATTTTATCATTCTAAAAAACTTTAACAAAAAAATTTCGGAAAGGAATGTTATAATGTACAAAATATTAAAAAAGCGTCAGCTTAACGAAAATGTTATGCTTATGGATATTGACGCACCTTATGTGGCAAAAAAAACTAAGGCGGGAAACTTTATTATTCTGCGTGTGGACGAGCACGGAGAGAGAATCCCTCTTACTGTTGCGGATTATGACAGAGAAAAGGGTATTGTTACCATTATCTTCCAAATTGTAGGAGCAACCACTCAGCTGCTTTCCACTCTTAAAGAGGGAGATTATCTTCAGGACTTTGCAGGACCTTTAGGCAAGGCTACCGAGCTTGAAGGCTACAAAAAGGCTTGCGTAATCGGTGGCGGCGTTGGCTGCGCTATTGCATATCCTTCAGCAAAGGCGTTGTTTCAAAACGGCGCAGAGGTTGACGTAATCGCAGGCTTCAGAAGCAAGGATATTGTTATTCTTGAAGATGAATTTAAGGCTGTATGCAACAATCTTTACGTTACCACCGACGATGGCACTTACGGCGAAAAAGGCTTTGTTACCGATAAGCTTAAAGCTCTTATCGACGCAGGCAACAAGTATGATTTGGTGCTTGCAATCGGTCCTGTTCCTATGATGAAGTTTGTCTGCAAAGCTACCGAGCCTTACGGAATCAAGACCCTTGTTTCCCTCAACCCCATTATGATTGACGGAACGGGAATGTGCGGCGGCTGCCGTGTTAACGTCGGCGGACAGATTAAGTTTGCCTGCGTTGACGGTCCTGACTTTGACGGACATCAAGTTAACTTTGACGAATTGATGAAGAGAAATTCCACATACAGAGATAAGGAGGCTCACGATAAGGAGCATTGCCGTTTGTACAAGGGGGTAGAAAACAATGGCTAATATGAGTTTGAAGAAAGTTCCAATGCCCGAGCAGGATCCTAATGTAAGAAACAAAAACTTTTTGGAGGTTTCCACCGGCTACACCGAGGAAATGGCTAAGGAAGAAGCAACCCGCTGTCTGCACTGCAAAAATTCACCCTGCGTTAACGGCTGTCCCGTAAACGTACATATTCCCGAATTTATTGCAAAGGTTGCAGAGGGCGAGTTTGAAGAAGCATATAAAATCATCACCTCCACCAACGGACTTCCCGCAGTATGCGGACGTGTTTGTCCTCAGGAAAGCCAATGCGAGGGCAAGTGCGTAAGAGGAATCAAGGGCGAGCCTGTAGGAATCGGCAGACTTGAACGCTTCTGTGCAGACTATCATATGGCTCACAGCACTGAAAAGGCTGTAAAGCCCGAAACCAACGGCAAAAAGGTTGCGGTTATAGGTGCAGGTCCTTCCGGTCTTACCTGTGCGGGAGATTTGGCTAAATTAGGCTATGAGGTAACTATATTTGAAGCATTCCATACCGCAGGCGGCGTTTTGGTTTACGGTATTCCCGAATTCAGACTTCCTAAGGCTATTGTACATAAGGAGGTAAAGAACCTTGAGGATTTGGGCGTTAATATCGAAACAAATATGATTATCGGCAAAACTCTTTCTGTTGACGAGTTGTTTGAAATGGGCTTTAAGGCAGTATTTATCGGTTCAGGCGCAGGACTTCCCTCCTTTATGGGAATTGAGGGCGAAGATCTTATCGGCGTTTATTCCGCTAACGAATATCTTACCAGAACCAACCTGATGAAAGCATATCTTGACGATTACGACACGCCTATTATCAAGAGCAAGGCTGTTGCGGTTGTAGGCGGCGGCAACGTTGCTATGGACGCAGCAAGATGCGCTAAGAGATTGGGCGCTGAAACCGTATACATTGTTTACAGAAGAGGCTTGGAAGAAATGCCCGCCCGTAAAGAGGAAGTTCACCACGCTATGGAAGAGGGCATTATCTTTAAAAACCTTAACAACCCCGTTAAGATTATCGGCGACGAAAACGGACGTGTTAAGGCTATGGAATGTGTTGAAATGGAGCTTGGCGAGCCTGACGAAAGCGGCAGAAGACGTCCTATCGAAAAGAAGGGCAGCAACTTTGAGCTTCCTGTGGACACCGTTATTATGTCAATCGGCACTTCACCCAATCCCCTTATCAGAAGCACAACAAAGGGACTTGATACCAACAAAAAGGGCTGCTTGATTGTAAACGAGGAAACTATGCAGACCACAAGAGAGGGCATTTACGCAGGCGGCGACGCAGTAACAGGCGCTGCAACCGTTATATTGGCTATGGGCGCAGGAAAACAGGCTGCTAAGTCTATCGACGAATATCTCTCTAAGTAATTTACGATATAAATAAATATAGGGACTGTAAAAATCAGTCCCTATTATTTTTATATGAGTAATATTAAGAAGTTAAAAAATACCGGTTTATAAAAATTTTTTCAGTTATCATCGTTTAATAAAAAAATAGTCATAAGCGGAAAAACAATTCCCTATTCAGTTACCACCACATTTTTTCCACCCGCTTTGCCCGCATACAGTCTGCTGTCTGCAATTTGAACCAATTCGTCAATCTTTGTGGCGTTTTTCGATTGTATGGAGCTGTTCTTGCTTTCCTTGCAAAAGACAAGCCCAAAGGTCATAGTTACGATTAAATCGGGTTCTTCCTCAAATCTGATTCTTTCCACATTGCGTCTTATCAATTCCGCCGTGCTTTTACAATGTGCTTTATCTCCTCCGATAATTAGCAAAAACTCTTCCCCGCCCCAGCGGCAACCTATATCATACTTGGAGGTTGACTCCTTGATTTTTTCGGCAACGGTTTTAAGTACCTTATCCCCCATAGTGTGTCCGTATGTGTCGTTTATCTTTTTAAAATCGTCAATATCGCTCATTATTACACAAAAAGCGGATTCCTCAAAAGCCTTGTCAAAATCGTCCGCATTGTTATCTAAATCGTTATCCAAAGAGTGACAAGCAGCCTCCTTGTTATTCTGAACGAACCTTTTAAAGATACTGTTTAAGCTGTGGCGGTTGTACATATCGGTTAAGGCGTCGTGATTGGCTATGTAATCAAGCCGCTTGTTGGTTTCCTCCAACCTTCCCATAAGAGTGTGCATTTCCGCAATAAACACAATGGAATAAAAGAAAACTATAAAGGTGTTCACAAAAATGTTTATTCCCCGCATAACCTGTATTTTGCCTTCATCAAGGGTTTTTAAAAAGAAGGCGGTGATAATTGGCGGATTGATAATAAGATATACATAACACAAAGCAAGAGAAGCAAAGGTCACTGCCGCAAAAGGAATTATTATTTTAAAGAAAAGAGGCTTGCTGCACGAAAGATAAACCACATATGACGCTACAGTGAGGGCGACCATAGAGTATATAAAAAAGCAGCTGTCAAACCCTAACCAAAGGGTGGCAAGCACGGCGTGCAGGGTGATTTCTCCGTAAATTGAAACAGTCCAAGCATATTTATGCTGTTCAAATTTGTTTTTTACCGCAACCGTAATACCGCCTATTAAATAAAAAGCAATACTGAAAACGTTAAAAGCCGCCAAGGCGTAAATTCCGTTAACCAAAAACAAAATAAAAAAGGTTATATGTATTCCCGCGCTCAGAAAAAACAAAACCCGATATTTGAAGGAGCTTTTTATATTCATGTTGAGTATGTCCATAAGCATACCTCCCAAAAGCAAAAATTAAAACGTATATTCGGATATTTTAAAGAACGACTTTAAAAACAATATTCCCCCCAATAAATATGCGCTAAAAATACAGAGATTTGTATTGCATTGCCGCACAAAAATGTTGTATAATATTAACTGTAAAAAAGCACTATCAATATATGCTTAAATTAACTTAAATTACTTAAATACAACAATCAATAATAACTCATTTTTTTGCAAATTTCAACATCATTCCCTTGAATTGCTTTAAAATCCCTTATTCAACAAATGGTTTCAAACATAATAGATTTATAGATAAAATATATGAACATAACATAGATTCTACCACATAATTTCATTTTAGTCAATGTAATTCATAGGCAAATTTTAAATAGAAATTTTCATAGCATAATATCAAATTTATAAATGTAAACAAATTCAGATTAAAAATCAATATTTCTCACGCTAAATAAAGTTATAAGCTAAAACATATTTTTATTAACAGCCAATAAAATCAAAGGAGTATCTTATGTTTTTTAAAAGGAAAAATAAAGAAGAAGAAAAGGGTCTTGCCAAAGCCGCAAAAGCTCTTCCCTATTCCAAAAAAGTTCAGTTTTGCTACATAAAGCCAAAGGATTTGGAACAGCAGCTGAAGGAAAACATACACAGCGTGCTTGAATTTGAACCGGTGAATTATTATGCCGAAAAAAACCGCTACTATCAGTGCGTATTTTATTTTAACAGCGATTGCAGCACTATTATAATGAGATTTGAGCTTTTTGAAAACGACATAAAGACTTTTGAAGGAGAATGCAGGCAAATATCAAAGGAGCTTTTTGAAAAAATTCTGTTAAAATTCGGTCAAAGGTTAAGTAGCTTAAATTTGTCGTAACTTTTTTGTATTTGTCGGCTTGCGGAAAAATGCTATGCAAGGTTTTTCAGCAAGCTACTATTGCTTTTTTTTGCCATTCGTGATAAAATAGCTGTATAATATTAAATGTTGGATTTTAGAAGGGGTGAAAATAATATGAAAAAGTTTATTCTAAGTTTAATAGTTTGCTTTAATTTTATATGGCTTTGCGGCTGTTCTCAAAACGGAAAGGCTCAAAGCTCCGCAAAATTAAGCGAGGACGAGGCTTTAAAAATTGTCCTTGAGGATTGCAGCTTGCAAAAATCCGATATAAAGGGCAAAAATTCGGCTTTAAACACCGAAAACGGAATTTTGGTGTATGATATTGAGTTTTACAGCGGAAACTACGAGTATGATTACGAGGTTGACGCAAATACGGGAAAGATAATCAGCAGAAGCAAAGAGGTTAATGATGATGTGCCGATAACCACAAACGGTAATAATTCCGCTCCCCAATCATCCGCTCCTCAGCAAAATTCAACCGATCCCGCTCAAAAAACGGAAAATACCGCTCCCTCCACCGAAAAACCCAAAACTAATCCTCCAACAACAAATCCTCCAAAAACCAATCCCCCTCAAACAAACGCTCCTCAAATTACCCAATCGCAGCCTAATTCTTCTTCAATTACTTTGGAAAAAGCAAAAGAAATTGCTTTAAAGGACGTAGGCATTTCCGCAGCGGCAGCAACTTTTTCAGAAGAAAAAAGGGATTTTGAAAACGGTGTTGAGGTTTTCGAGTTGGAGTTTTACACAGAAGCTTATGTTTATGATTATGAAATCGATGTAAAAGGAAATATTATAAGCAAAGAAGCAAAAAGCAGAGAAGGCGGCAATGCTTCCCAATATATCGCCTATCAGCAGGCGCTTGAAATTGCACTTAATCATGCGGGAGTAAAAGCCGCAGATGCGGAAGATGTAAACGTGGACTTTGACGGCGACAAGGATTATGACGATAAGCCGGTTTATGAAGTGGAATTTTGCTGTGGAAGCTATGAATATGACTATGAAATAGATGCGGTAAGCGGTGAAATTATAAAATCGGAAAAGGAGATTCGCAATTAGTAATTTATGTTTAAGCTGATAAAGTATCTGAAGGGCTACAGGCTTCAAAGCGTTATCGCTCCGCTGTTTAAGTTTTTGGAGGCAAGCTTTGAGCTTATTGTGCCGCTGGTTATGGCTAATATTATTGACTACGGGGTAAACAGCAGAGATAAGGCGTATATTTACAAAATGGGACTGATTTTGGTTCTTTTGGGCGTATTGGGACTTGCCGCTTCAATTACCGCACAGTTTTTTGCGGCAAAAGCGTCGGTAGGCTTCGGAACTGCATTAAGGCGGGACTTTTATCATCATCTTAACGCTCTTTCCCATACGGAAACGGACAAAATCGGCGCAGCCACTATGATAACCCGCATTACCAACGATATAAACCAAGTGCAGACAGGAGTTAATATGTTTTTGCGCTTGTTTTTGCGCAGTCCCTTTATTGTTATCGGAGCAATTATAATGTGCCTTACGGTAAGCGTAAAGCTGACGCTGATTTTTGCGGTTGCTGCGCCTATTATCGGACTTATCATCTATCTTATAATGACCTCTACCATTCCCAAATACAAAAAGATACAAGGCAGACTTGACAAGGTTTCGCTGCTTACAAGGGAAAATCTGTCGGGCGTTCGTGTTATAAGAGCCTTCTCCAAGCAAAAAAACGAGAAGCAGAACTTTGACTCTGAAACGGAGGAGCTGTTAAAGGCTCAGGTGAGAGTGGGAAAAATTTCCGCTCTATTAAATCCCCTTACCTTTGCGGTGGTAAACCTTGCTATTGCGGCTATACTGTGGTTCGGCGGAGCTTCCGTCAATGTGGGAGATATTACCCAAGGCGAGCTTATTGCGCTTGTAAACTATATGAATCAAATACTTTTGGCTTTAATCTACCTTGCAAATCTAATCATAATACTTACTAAGGCGGGAGCAAGCGCAGCAAGAATAAACGATATATTTGCAGTAAAGCCGTCGGTTACTGACCAAGGAAATACTATACAGCAGGAAAATCCTTCCGCTGCCGCAGTGGAATTTAAAAACGTCACTTTTGCCTATCACAAGGACAAGCCCTCTTTGGAAAGCTTAACCTTTACCGCAGAGGAAGGCGAAACAATCGGCGTTATAGGCGGTACAGGCTCAGGCAAAACCACCCTTGTAAACCTTATACCCCGTTTCTACGACGTCAGCGAGGGAGAGGTTTTGGTGGACGGAATTAACGTAAAAAACTATCCCTTTGAACAATTAAGAGGAAAAATCGGAATAGTGCCTCAAAGAGCCTCCTTGTTTAAAGGCAGCATACGCTCCAACCTGCTTTGGGGAAAGCCCGACGCCAATGACAGCGAAATGTGGCAGGCACTTGAAACGGCGCAGGCGGCGGAATTTGTGAAAAAAATACCCGAGGGTCTTGACGCTGCCGTGGAGCAGGGCGGACGGAATTTTTCGGGCGGACAGCGTCAAAGGCTGACTATAGCAAGAGCGGTTATTAAAAAACCCCATATTCTTATACTTGACGATTCGGCGTCCGCACTTGACTTTGCCACAGACGCAGCTTTAAGAAACGCTTTGGCAAAGAATATTTCACATACCACGGTGTTTATAGTGTCACAGAGAGCGTCGGGAATTAAGCATGCGGATAAGATAATAGTATTGGACGACGGAAAGCCCGTCGGAATAGGCACTCACAAGGAATTATTCAACTCCTGTCAGATTTACCGTGAAATCTGCCTTTCTCAAATGTCGGAACAGGAGGCGCAAAATGGCTGATAATAACGCAAAAAAGAAAATATCAAAGAATAATTCCCGAATATTAAAGAGAATTTTAAATTTTTCCAAGCCTTATTTGGTTTATCTTGTATTGGCGGCGATTTTTTCTGTGATAAACGTGGCTTTGACCTTGTATATTCCCATTCTTATAGGTAATGCCATTGACTGCGCCGTTGAAATGGGTAAGGTCGACTTTGACAAAATGCTGCCTATACTGATAAGGATAGGAATTTCCGCAGGGTTAGGCGCATTGGCAAGCTGGCTTATGAACCTATGCACCAATAAAATAACCTACCTTACGGTAAGAGATATACGAAGACAGGCTTTTGACAAGCTGCAAAAAGTACCCTTGTCCTATATCGACTCTCACCCTCACGGAGATTTGATAAGCCGTATGATAACCGACGCCGATCAAATTTCCGACGGTCTTTTAATGGGATTTACACAGCTTTTCACGGGAGTAGTCACCATTTTGGGAACATTGTGCTTTATGCTGTCCATAAACCCGCTGATAACGCTTATTGTGGTGCTTATTACTCCACTTTCCTTCTTTGTGGCGTCATTTGTGGCAAAGCACAGCTTTGAAATGTTCAGAAAACAGTCGGAAGCAAGAGGAAAAATGACCTCTTTAACCGAGGAAATGATGAGCGGACAGCATATTGTAAAATCATTTTCTTATGAAAGCACTGCCGAATCGGAATTTGACAGTATTAACAGAGAGCTTCAGGGCTACAGCGTTAAGGCTATCTTCTTCTCCTCTCTGACCAACCCCTCCACACGCTTTGTAAACGGACTTATTTATGCGGGAGTGGGAGTTTTCGGTGCGGTAAGCGCATTGTCGGGTAAAATATCGGTAGGACAGCTCAGCTGCTTTTTAACCTATGCAAATCAGTACACCAAGCCGTTTAACGAGATTTCGGGAGTTATTACCGAGCTGCAAAGCGCATTGGCTTCCGCAAAAAGAGTATTTGAGGTGATAGACGCACAGGCGGAAATACCCGACAGCGAAAATGCGGTAGTTTTAAAAGCGGAAAACGTAGACGGCACGGTTGAAATAAAAGACGTTTCCTTTAGCTACAAGCCCGAAAGACCTTTAATTGAAAATCTTAACTTAAAGGTAAAACAAGGACAGCGTATCGCCATAGTGGGTCCCACAGGCTGCGGAAAAACCACGCTTATAAACCTGTTAATGCGGTTTTATGATGTAACGGGCGGTGAAATAAAGGTAAGCGGAGAACCCATAAAGCAAATCACAAGAAACTCTCTGCGCAGCTCATACGGTATGGTGTTACAGGAAACGTGGCTTAAAAGCGGCACGGTTTTTGAAAATATCGCTTACGGAAAGCCAAACGCCACGGAGGAGGAGGTTATCCGAGCCGCAAAGTCCGCTCACGCTCACAGCTTTATCAAAAGGCTTCCAAACGGATATGACACAAAAATATCAGATGATGAAACAAATATTTCCCAAGGACAAAAACAGCTGCTTTGCATAGCAAGGGTAATGTTGGAGCTGCCGCCTATGCTGATTTTGGACGAGGCTACCTCCTCCATAGATACAATGACGGAAATGCGTATACAGAAAGCCTTTGCGAAAATGATGAAGGGCAGAACCAGCTTTATTGTGGCTCACAGACTTTCCACTATAAAAGAATCCGACTGTATACTTGTTATGGATTCGGGACATATAATCGAAATGGGAAATCATCAAGAGCTTATTGAAAAGGGCGGATTTTACGCAAAGCTTTACAACAGCCAATTTCAGCATAATTAGTTTTATAATCGGCTTTAAAATTATTTAGATTATTCGGAAAGGCACATAAAATGAATATAGCAGTAGTAGGTTTAGGTCTTATCGGCGGCAGCATTTGCAAAAGCCTGAAAAAACACACGTTTCACAAAGTATTGGGAATTGACACCGATAAGGAAACTATTAAAAAAGCCCTTGAACAAAACGCAATAGACGAGGAAATCACCCCCGACAGATTAAGTGAGGCTAACCTTACCGTAATCTGCCTTTATCCCCGGGCAATATGCAGCTTTGTAAAGGAAAATGCGGATAAATTCAAAAAAGGCAGCATTGTAATTGACACCTGCGGTATAAAAAAAGCAGTGGTGGACTGCTGCACGCCTGTTTTGGAAGAAAAGGAGGTGCTTTTTGTGGGGGTTCACCCTATGGCAGGACGGGAGTTCAGCGGCTTTGACTATGCCACAGACAGCCTTTTTGACAATTCAAGCTTTATAATCACCCCCACCGAGAAAACTCCTCAAATCGCTGTAGACCTGCTGTCAACGCTTGCGGGAAGCATAGGTTTTGGAAAGGCGGTTGTTACCACTCCCGAAAAGCACGATCAGGTGATAGCCTACACCTCACAGCTTGCACACGTTGTATCCAACGCATATGTGAAAAGTCCGTCGGTGAATGATTACAACGGCTTTTCGGCAGGCAGCTTTATGGATCTTACAAGAGTCGCCAAATTAAACGAGAATATGTGGACGGAGCTGTTTATGTGCAACAAAGAGGCACTGTTATTTGAAATCAACCACATCTTATCAAGCATAACCCAATACCGTGACGCAATACAAAGCGAGGACAGGGAAAAGCTGCGTGCGCTGCTAAAAGACGGCAGAATCTTAAAAGAAAAGTGCAACGAGATATATAATGCTAATTGCTAATCGGTCTATTGCTTGATTAAAAAACAGTATAACGAGCAAACAATCGGAATATTCATTAAAAAACGGAGAACATAAATATGACAGGACAATCCGGAAAAGCGGGAAAAGCCTTTAATATAGCATACTGCGGTATAACAGTAGCCCTTAGCGTAATCATTATGTTGGCGGCGCTTATACCCTCCTTTACCTATCTTCTTCCTGCAATTTCAGGTATGATTATTTGGACAATCGGGGAGCAGATAGACAGAAAATGGGGGCTTCTTTCCTATGCCGCTTCCGCTGCGCTTTGTTTTATGCTTATTCCCGAAATTGAGGCGGATTTGTACTATTTGTTCTTTTTCGGTTACTATGCTTTAATTAAAGAGCTTATAGAAAAAATCAAGCCAAAAGTTCTTGCAGTTTTAATTAAATTCGGTATATTCAATTTGTCGGTGGTTATCGCCTTTCAGATCCTCTGCCAAGTAATGAATTTGGAGGAGATTTTGGAGGGGCTTGAAGGCTTTGGAGATATGGCGGTTTATGTGCTTTGGGCTATGGCAAATATTGCTTTTATCGCTTATGATATATGTCTAAAAACAATTTTTACAGCGTTTAGAAAATGGGTAAAGCCTAAAATTAACAAAAAGCTGAGAATAAACTGAAAATATTCTAAAATTAAATCATAAATATTAGTTTCCTTTTAATTGCAGGCAAAAAATATTTACTAAAATTTTTTACTTATAACATTTTGATAATTGGCTTCTTATGCTTATTGCTAATCAAAATATTGGCAAAGTATTATAGTTTGATTGAGAAGCAATAATATAATGAAGATTTTGCTGAATATTGATTGAGAAACAATATCATTTTCATACATAAAAAAAGACCGGCAAAAGAAGTCGGTCGTTTTTTTTAATAAGTTGTTATTTTTGATTGGGCTTTCTTTTTCCAATAGCCTCGTTAAACGCCTCTAACATTTTTGGATTAAAAGAACCGCACTCGCCGTTATAAATCATTTGAACGGCTACCTCGTGAGAAAATGGGGCTTTGTAGCAGCGGGGAGAAATCAAAGCGTCATATACGTCGGCAACCGATACAGCCTGAGCCGCAAGGGAAATCTCGCTGCCGGAAAGTCCGTCGGGATAGCCTTTTCCGTCCCAACGCTCGTGATGATGACGGGCTATGTCAACGCTGTAATTATAAATATCCTCGTCTATTAAATTGGGAATATTGGCAAGCACCTCGCAGCCTTTGGTGGTATGAGTTTTCATTACCTCAAACTCTTCTGCGGTAAGCCTGCCCGGTTTATTCAAAATGCTGTCGGGAATTGCGATCTTGCCCACATCGTGAAGAGTGGAGGCGGCGGAAATTTTTTCAATCTCCTGAGGGGGAAGATAATATTCGGGGTACATCATACTTATAGTGGTGAGCATTCTTTTTGTGAGAGTTCTGATTCTCTTTACGTGCTCGCCCGATTCGCCGTCACGAAACTCGATAATATTGGCAAGAGCCTCTATCATAGAAGTATTTATCAAATTAAGCTTTGCAACCTTTTCCTCCAGCATAGACTCCAAATCGGTTCTGTGGCGGTAAAGCTCAATGATATTCGCTATTCTGCACTTAATGAAGTTGTAAATGGTGATAGGCTTGGCTATAATGTCCGACGCACCTAAGTTATATGCGTCCATAAGCATAGCCTCGCTGTCGGCAGCGGTTATGATGAAAACGGGAATACTGCTTATCTTGCCCGTTTTGTTCATTTCTCTCAGCACGTCAATGCCGCTCATTACAGGCATAATCAAATCAAGCAGCATTGCCGAAACGTCGTCCCTGCTATTTATAATATCGATAGCCTGCTGACCGTTTTCCGCCTCAATCACATCATAACTGTCTTTAAAAGCCTCAACCAAAAGAGCCCGATTTATCTCCTGATCGTCGACAATCAGGATTGTGTTTTTTGTGACTTTTTCCACAGCTACCTCCGTAGTTACTTATTATTCTCAATAAACTCTATGATCTTATCCTGCCGGGGAAGGATATTTTGAAGAACTTCCTTAGCACTGTCCGCATTTCCGGCTCTTAAATCGCTGACAATTTGGGTGTAAGCATTAAAAAGGGGGGTTATTGATAAATTTCCCGTAACTCCCTTGATTGTATGAGCGTTTGTTATCGCCTTGTCGATTTCTCCGCTTTCTATATATGGCATTACATCCAATCCTTGAATAGAAGCGGGAAATTTTCCTACCATTCTTATGTAAAGGGAGCTGTTTCCGCTAAAACGCTTCAACGCTTCCTCCGTATTAACTCCCAATTCTTTAAGACCGCTTATCAAATCCATATCTTTTCTCCATTGTGAGTAAAAATCTTTACAGCAGCACATTATTACTGTTTAAACTTATTCTATCACCAATGTCTGTTTTTGTCAATAGTATATTTTTATTTTGTCGCTATGTACTATCCCGTTTTTAAAAGGATTGAAGGAAGGTTAAAATTTGTCTGCCGAGATCAAAGGCACTAAGAGCAGTGCCGGATATTGGAAAGATGTTTTTGAGTTTAACGATAAGAAATATCTTATTGTCAGTCAATGGCATAAGGGAAACAGAGAGGTTTGAGAATCGGAAAAATAGCCTGTACAGCTATTTGAAACTCGTATACGGGCTTCTTATTCTGATTGTAGTAAAGCAGGCAGCAGCGGATTCTCTAAATTTTAATTTGCTCATTTTATTGAAAATGATTAAATTGATGTTGAAAAATGATGAAATTGTGTATATAACCGCTGCAAAGATGTCCCCCGCCTCTTAGGCGGCGGGTTCCATCTTAGG
>CAZRRT010000032.1:0-20885 GCA_964602605.1 uncultured Ruminiclostridium sp. | reverse complement strand
GGCAAATCAAGCTTGATCCCCTTATCGGCAGAGATACGGAAATCAGAAACGTAATAAGGATATTAAGCCGCAAGACAAAAAACAACCCCTGTCTTATAGGCGAACCCGGCGTTGGTAAAACCGCTATTGCGGAAGGCTTGGCTTTGCGTATTGTGAGAGGGGACGTACCCGGCAGCTAAAAGGACAGGCAGCTGTACAGCCTTGATATGGGCGCATTGGTAGCAGGCGCAAAGTACAGAGGCGAATTTGAGGAACGTTTAAAGGCGGTTTTACAGGAGGTTAAAAAGAGCGACGGCAAAATCATACTCTTTATTGACGAGCTGCATTTAATTGTTGGCGCAGGAAAAACCGACGGCGCTATGGACGCAGGCAATATATTAAAGCCTATGCTTGCAAGAGGAGAGCTGCACTGTATCGGAGCTACCACCCTTGACGAATACAGAAAATATATTGAAAAAGATCCCGCACTTGAAAGAAGATTTCAGCCTGTTCAGGTGGACGAGCCTACAGTTGAGGACACTATTTCCATTTTAAGAGGACTTAAAGAGAGATACGAGGTTTTCCACGGCGTGAAAATACAGGATCAGGCGCTTATTGCCGCCGCCGTATTATCCAACAGATATATAAGCGACAGATTTTTGCCTGATAAAGCCATAGACTTGGTGGACGAAGCCTGCGCCTTAATCAAAACGGAAATGGAGTCTATGCCTGCCGAAATGGACGAGCTGCAAAGAAAAATTATGCAGCACGAAATTGAAGAAGCGGCTCTTAAAAAGGAAACCGACAAGCTTTCAAAGGAACACCTTGAAGAAATACAAAAAGAGCTGGCGCAGATGCGTGAACAGTTTAATTCTATGAAGGCAAAGTGGGAAAACGAAAAAACGGGAATAAACAAGGTTCAGTCCCTAAGAAAGGAAATAGAGCAGTTAGGCGGCGAGATAGAAAAGGCGAAGAGGGAATACAATCTTAACAAAGCGGCGGAGCTGCAATACGGCAAACTTCCTCAATTACAGGCGGAGCTTGAAAAAGAGGAAAAAATTGCGGAGGAGCAAAAAAACAGCACGGAAAAGCTTTTGCGGGACAAGGTGACAGAGGAAGAAATTGCAAGGATAGTGGCGCGCTGGACGGGAATCCCTGTGGCAAAGCTTATGGAGGGAGAGCGTTCAAAGCTGCTTGGTATGGAGGATATTCTTCATCAGCGTGTTATCGGACAAAATGAAGCGGTGGAAAAGGTAAGCGAGGCTATACTGCGTTCGAGAGCGGGAATACAAGATCCCAACCGTCCCATAGGCTCGTTCCTGTTCTTAGGACCTACAGGCGTTGGCAAAACAGAGTTGGCAAAAGCGTTGGCACAGGCACTTTTTGACGATGAACACAACATAGTCAGAATAGATATGACCGAGTATATGGAGAAGTACAGCGTCAGCCGTCTTATCGGCGCACCTCCGGGATATGTGGGATACGAGGAGGGCGGTCAGCTTACCGAGGCGGTTCGCAGAAAGCCCTATTCGGTAGTATTGTTTGATGAGATTGAAAAAGCCCACCCCGACGTGTTCAACATACTTTTACAGGTGCTTGACGACGGCAGAATTACCGACAGCCAAGGCAGAACGGTAGACTTTAAAAACACAATAATCATTCTCACCAGCAATTTGGGTTCAAGCTATATTCTTGACGGCATAACCGAAAACAACGAAATATCGGAGGAAGCGAAAAAGCAGGTTGAGGGTATGCTTAAATCCCAATTCCGTCCCGAATTTCTGAACCGCCTTGACGAGATAGTATTCTACAAGCCTCTTGCAAAATCGGAAATCGGCAGCATAGTGGATCTTATGATAAAGGATTTGTCAAGACGCTTGCAGGATAAGCAAATTAACGTTGAGATTACCGAAGCGGCAAAGTCTTATATTATCGACAACGGCTATGATCCCGTATACGGCGCAAGACCGTTAAAGAGATTTATACAGAGCAAGGTGGAAACGCTTATTGCAAGAGCGATAATAGGCGATAAGCTTACTGAGGGAGACACTGTGGTAATTGATGCAGCGGACGGCGGGCAAAGGGATTTGATTTTTAGCGTAAAACAATAAGTGTATTTAATGAGAAAATAACAATAATATTTTATGAGGGGCTGCTTTCCGAGTTTATATAATTTCGGGAAGTAAGCCCCCTCATATTCTTAATGTTGGAATTATTTCGTATGGAAATAACGAGCGATAGGCGACGGGGTGCTATGTTTGCGGTTGGGATTTGTTTGAAAATTGAGATGATTGCGGATTGGTTTGGTAATAGGGCGTCCTTTAATACTATTATTTGGTGGTTTTGAAGATGAAGTAACGAGTAGTAAGCAAAAGATTACGGCAACACTAAAAACATTTGCCCTATATGGTCAAATACCAAAACTGAAACCAAGAATAATTTAATGAAATGTTACACTTTAAAATAAAAACCGTATTATACAGACCTCAAAAGCCTATGTAACACGTTTTTGCTTTATTACTACCAAAAAGATTTATAGAAAATAAACATAAAAATATGCTCCCTGTTTATTGGGAGCATATAAGGGGTCGCCTTGCGGCTGTGTTATTGTTACCAAAAAGATTTTTTTGTAAAATAAGCATAAAAATATGCTCTCATTAGATTGAGAGCGTATTAGCTGCCCGACTTTCGGGCTGGAGCTGGTGAACGGACTCGAACCCCCGACCTGCGCATTACGAATGCGCTGCTCTACCGACTGAGCTACACCAGCATATTAAATTGTAAAAAAATAAAAAATCAAATAATCATCAAATTCAAGCAAAAATATACTGTAAACTTACAAAATGAGCAAAACAATCAAAACAATCAAAATTAGCAAAATAATCAAATCAATCAAAAATTAAATATTTAACTTGAAAAAATATATATTTTATGATACAATAAATTGAGGTAGTATATAACATATAAACATTATACCATTTTTTAATCATTTGTCAATAATGGGGTGAAAAAAATTAAAAGAAAATCCAAAAGAGTTTACATAATATGGGGAATAATCGATTGCCTGTTAGCGGTGATTACAGTGGCGCTTTTGTTCTTCACCTTGGTATTTAAAGGAAATTTAGCGCCAAAGCTGTTTTCTCACCGTATTTATCTTATGAACACCGACGCCTTCTCCTTAGTTGAGAAAAACAGCGCATTGATTGCAGACGAGGTTGATTTCGATAAAATATTGCCCGGAAATATCATAATATTCACCGACGGAAAAAACGCCGTATCGGTAGGCGAGGTACAAAAGGTGGAATCGGAAAATCAAGTATATACATATACGGTAAAAACCGACGCCGATAAAATTTTAACAGTAGGTCAAAGCCATATTTTGGGAAAAGGAATGTTTTACTCTCGGTTTTTAGGCGTGATAATTTCCTTTGTTACATCGCCGGCGGGAGTTTGCTGTCTTGCAGTTATTCCCTGCGCAGCTTTTATTATATTTGAAATAATTAACTCGGCAAGGAAAAAATTCCCTCAGCCTACTGTAAAAACCGTTAAAAAGCAGTACGAAACCCCAACTTATCTGCCGAGAAAGGAAACAAAGCCCGAAAAAAATGCGGAAAGCCGTGAAAAACCCAAAGCTCCTCAGCATTTAGACGATGTATTTGAAGATGATCAGCTTGCCTTTGATGATGAAAGACAGCGGTTAGTGGAGGCGGCAGGCTTGTTTCCCACTTCTCCGACCAAAAAAACCGAGCCGCCTAAAAAAGCGCCCCAAGCTGCACGTCCCACAGTAAGTGAGCGTGATATTGATTTGCTTATTCAGCAGGCAAAGGCAAAGCATATGACGGCTGCAAAATCTCAGTCAGGTGCAAAAGAAAGGGCTAATTCTGCTTATGATACAGGATTAACAGGTTCAACAACAGGATCAAAAACTCACCGTACTCCAACAAGCGTTGCGGGGAGCGCATACCGTAAAGCGCAGTCTGTCTCCTCCATACCCGCAAAGCAGGCATATACGCCTATGCAGCTTGATATTGACGATAAGCCGCTTAAAAGGATAGACGACAATCTGCCGCCAAAACCCGAACAGCGTCGGCAGGCTGCCCACGTTTCGCCTCGTTTAAGCAAGTTAGACAGTCTACTTAACGACGATTCCTCTTCTTCTCATTACGATATTAACGATATTTTAAGAAATATTGATAAAAAGTAGTTTTATTGCATTATTTTTTGATTATAAGGCTGTATTTTTTAGTGATTATAAGCACTTAAAAAGATACAGCCGATTTTTATGTATAAATATGAAATAAAACAGCAAAATAATAATATCAAATGACTAAAAAGTCGGAAAGGAAAATAAAATGACAAACAAAGAATTACTTTATATTGAGGACGCATTGGGACACGCACAGTATTTTCAAACTAAATGCAACGAAACAGCATCTCAAATTCAAGATCCGCAGCTTAAAACCTGCGTACAGCAAATGGCGCAGAAGCATCAGCAGATCTTCCAAAGCTTTTACGGTTTGCTTTGATTGATTTGTGATATTTAAAAATCCAAATTTACAGCAGTTATCTTATTGAATTAAAGTTAAAATATCTAATCAATAGATAATTAGTTATTTTGTATTTAGCTCAAAATCACTTAAAATCGGATAATAATTCAAATTCTTATAATCGGAGGAAATAAAATGAGCGATAAAAACTTAATGGAAAATATTTTGCTGTTGGAAAAGGGCGTATGTGATCTTTATATGCACGGAACAATAGAATCCTCAACCGACAATGTTCACAACGCTTTTAATGCGGCTTTAAACGATTCTCTTTGTATGCAGGATCAGATATACGATCAAATGGCGGCGAAAGGCTGGTATCCCACTCAGCAGGTGGAACAGACCAAAATCAACAGCGTAAAGCAGAAGTTTTCATCACGTTAAAAAGCTGTATATTCGCTTTTTAATATAATCAAAGGGGTTGTAAACACAGCCCCTATTATTATTTTAAGCCAATATTAAATGATTATGGCAACCTTTAATAACGCCTTTTAATTTTATTTTGCCGTATTTCCATATAACCGCTGCAAAGATGTCCCCCGCCTCTTAGGCGGCGGGTTCCATCTTAGGTTCAGTGGGGGTAAAATCCCCCACTGAACCTCGAAATTGCTTCGCAATTTCGGCAGCTTGTTTAAGCTGCGCTTTAAAAAATCATAAATTTTATTTTAACTATTGCATTTTTTATAAATATGGTGTAAAATAACAATAGCTAAAATATACAAATTAAGTATAGTTTGTAAATACATATAAAATTAAAAAGAAGGGATAAAAATGCTGAAAACAAAAATTTATTTGGACAATGCCGCTACCACAAGGATAAGCGACAGAGTTTTCGACGCAATGCTGCCTTATCTTAAAGAGCAATACGGAAATCCAAGCTCCATTTACACCTTAGGCAGAGAAGCGTCTATTGCCGTTACCAACGCCCGCTCAAAATGTGCGGAGCTGTTAAACGCAAAGCCTTCCGAGATCTACTTTACATCGGGCGGCAGCGAAAGCGACAACTGGGCGATACGTTCAACTGCAGAAATTATGGGCGAAAAGGGAAAGAATCATATTATTACAACCGCTTTTGAACACCACGCAGTCCTTCACACCTTGGAGGATTTGGAGAAAAAAGGATTTCAGGTCACTTACCTTCCCGTCTACTCCAACGGCGTTGTAAAGGCGGAGGACGTTAAGGCGGCTATTACCGATAAAACCGCTTTGGTTACGATTATGTATGCAAATAACGAAATAGGCACTGTTCAGCCTATAAGAGAAATCGGTGAAATATGCAGGGAAAAAGGCGTTTTATTCCACACCGACGCAGTTCAAGCCGCCCCTCACATACACATTGACGTGCAGGCGGACAACATTGATATGCTGTCGATTTCAGGGCATAAGCTCCACGCTCCAAAAGGAGTAGGCTTGCTGTACTGTAGGAGAGGAATTAAGCTGAAGCCCCTTATCAGCGGCGGCGGACAGGAAAGAGGTCTTAGAGCGGGAACTGAAAATCTTGCGGGAATAATCGGTTTGGCGGAAGCTATGACTGCGGCAAGCGAAACAATGGATCAAACCAACTTACAGCATAAAAAATTCGCAGAGCAGATTTATAACCGAGTTATGAAAATTGACCGTGTTCATTTTAACGGTGACAAGGAAAAGCGCATTCCATCAACACTTAACTTCAGCTTTGAGGGTGTTGAAGGCGAATCCCTTCTTTTGCAGCTTGATTTAAAAGGAATTGCCGCCAGCAGCGGTTCAGCCTGCACCTCGGGCAGCCTTGATCCTTCTCATGTGCTGCTTGCTTTGGGACTTACTCACGAGGTGGCACACGGCAGCCTGCGTATAAGTATGAGCGATTATACCACCCAAGAGGATATAGACACCCTTTTGGACGTATTTCCCGGAATAATAACCAAATTAAGAGCAATGTCACCATTATGGGAGAGAATTACAAAGAACGATAATTGAACATCGTTCAAACACTTTCAAACACCTATTTAATAAGGTTTTGAAGCTTATTCGACAATTTTGAAAAGGTTGTATTTCTATAGCAATAAATAGTAATAAATACAGCATATTGAACATCGTTCAACAATCTTGACTGTATTAAAAATAGCAATTTTTTAACTATATTTTTATAGCATAATAAGAAGGAGGAATAAATTATGGTATACAGTGAAAAAGTTATGGAGCATTTTGCAAACCCTCATAATGTGGGCGAGATTGAAAATGCGGACGGAATAGGAGAAGTAGGCAACGCCAAGTGCGGAGATATTATGAAAATGTATCTTAAAATCGACGACGGAACTATTACCGACGTTAAATTTAAGACCTTTGGCTGCGGCGCAGCTATTGCAACCTCGTCTATAGCTACCGATATGATTAAGGGACAGCCCTTAAGCGAGGCGTTAAAGCTTACCAACAAGGCAGTTGTGGAGGCACTTGACGGACTTCCTGCCGTAAAGCTGCACTGCTCCGTTTTGGCGGAACAGGCGGTAAAAGCAGCTATTGCAGACTACTACCGCAAAAACGGTATGGAGGAGGAAGCGGATAAATTAGACGTACATTGCGCTGACTGTGAGGGCTGCCATTGATTCGGCATAATTGGGCATAAATTTCAGTTTTAGATTTTATAAACAGAAGTTTTAGAGTATATAGTTGAAGTATACTCTAAAACTTCTGTTTTGTATGTTAATATTTATATATGCTATAGCTGATTCACTATTGCAGAAAGTCTGCTGTTATAATTGGATTTGCGGCTATATTCCCTGCTCTAAGGCTTCTAAGCTGTCGTAATAGGTTGAATAGCGGTACTTGCCTTTCCATTTTGATAAAATCGCCCATACGGGAGCGCCGCTTTCATCGTTGAGAACTTCGGCAATATAGATACCGCCGTATTTGAACATACGCAGGGGCTTATAGGATTCGGTGAAAGCTGATTGGGGAAGATTTATCTCGGAGAGAATTTGACAGCTGTGGGATTTGAGAAAGGTTAATTCGGGTTCTGAGTAAGTTGTAGTCAGATTATATTTCATTCAAGCTCCATAAGTAAAGCGGGAAAAAGCTCTATGCTCCTTTTCAGTATTCCGTGTATTTCGGCTATAGCAATTCCGTAATTGGTGAAGGGAACACCTGCGTCAACCGCACACTGCATACGGTATTTCACTTCTCTTTCATTCAGCATACAGCCTCCGCAGTGAATTATCAGCGAATAAGGGGTTAAATCCTCGGGAAATTCCGTTCCCGATGATGTTTTTATCACTAACTCCTTTCCCGTATACTGTTTAAGCCACTTTGGAATTTTTACCGTTCCTATATCCTCACACTGCCTGTGATGAGTGCAGCCCTCGCTTATCAGCACAACGTCATTGTCCTTCAAACGGGAAATGGCGGCTGCACCTTTAACCGCAGTATTAAGAAATCCCTTAAAACGAGCCATAAGTATGGAAAAGGATGTTAGAGGAATATCAAGGGGAACGTCCTTTGAAACACGTTCAAACGCCTGACTGTCGGTTATCACCATAGCGGGCTTTTTATTAAGAGAAGCAAGCGTTTCTTTTATTTTGTCCTCCTTTATTACAACCGCTGCGGCGTTTGCCTCCAATATATCCCTTATCACCTGCTGCTGCGGCAAAATCAGCCTGCCCTTGGGCGCTGCGGAGTCAATGGGAATAACCAAAATAACCGTATCCGAGGGAGAAAGCAAATCTCCCACCAATTTCAGTCTTGTGTCCTCTGTTTTGGCAATTTCTCCCAATCTTTCTTTTAAACGGTTTATATTTTCACCTGTTTTTGCGCTTACATATATTGAGTCTATTTCCTCGTTTGAATGATCGGTAACGCTTAAATCCGACTTGTTGTATGCGGTGATAAAAGGTATTTGCTTTTTCTCAAACTTCTTTATCAGCTGCCTTTCAAAGTCGGAAAATCCTTGGTCTGCCGCCACCACCAACACAGCTATATCCGTTTTGTTAAGCACTTGATTTGTTTTCCTAACTCTCAGCTCTCCCAACTCCCCCTCGTCGTCAAGCCCCGCAGTATCTATTATCAGAACAGGTCCTAAAGGAAGCAGCTCCATTGATTTATACACGGGATCGGTGGTAGTTCCCGGAATCTGCGATACCACAGAAATCTCCTGAGAGGTAATTGCGTTTACAAGGCTTGATTTTCCTGCGTTTCTTCTGCCGAAAAAAGCAATATGCAGACGGTTTGCGGAAGGCGTTTCATTTAATCCCATAGTTGTTCTCCTTTTTCATTTTTACTATTATTGTCTGCACTCTTTAATATCAAAAATATAAAATGCGAATGTTTACGGCTTTTGCCTTTTTTAGCTTTATATTTATATTTGCATACCCTCTAATTCGGTAAGATCGTAAGGCGTTTCCTGATACACGCAGAAGTTGAGCCAGTTGCTGTACATAAGGCTTGCGTGTCCGTGCCAGGTGAGCAGGGGAGTACGCTTTGGATCGTTGGCGGGAAAATAGTTTTTGGGTATTTCTATGTCAAGTCCCTTCTGCACATCTCTCATATATTCGTTTTTCAAGGTATCCCGATCATATTCGGCGTGACCGGTTATAAATATTTGGCGGTTGGTTCTGTCCGCAATGATATAAGGTCCTGCTTCGTCGGAGTAAGCAAGGATTGCAAGCTGAGATACCATGTCTATATCCTCCATACTTACCCCTGTATATCTTGAATGAGGAACGAAAAACACATCGTCAAATCCTCTCAAAAGCGGGTGATTAAAGGCATTGACCCTGTGTGGGAACACTCCGAACAGCTTTTTCTCCAACGGTATTTTTTGTATATTATAATGGTAGTACAGTCCCGCAAATGCGCCCCAGCATATATGTACGGTGCAAAAAGAATGGGTTTTTGTCCATTCCATTATATTACAAAGCTCGTCCCAATAGTTTACCTCTTCAAAAGCCAATTTTTCAACCGGCGCACCTGTTATAAATATACCGTCGAAAAACTGATCCTTAACCTTGTCAAAGGTGGTGTAAAAGTTTTTCATATGCTCCTTGGCAGTGTTTTTGGATAAGTGAGTTTCGGTGTAAATCAAGGTTATGTCCACTTGAAGCGGCGTATTGCTCAACAGCCTTAACAGCTGATTTTCCGTTTCAATTTTGGTGGGCATAAGGTTTACAATTCCTATCCTCAGCGGACGAATATCCTGCTCTGTGGCACGGTCGCTTTGCATTACAAAAATGTTTTCCCGTGACAATGTGGTAAAGGCGGGCAGGCTGTTGGGTATTTTAATTGGCATTTTTTGTTGTTCCTTTTTTCTAATCTTTTTGTTTTATATCTGTATATATAACGAGAATTATTGATATAAGATTAGCTATAGTATATCACATTCTTTTGCTTTTTTCAATATTCAAATAATTATATGGAATTTTTTGTAATTTTTTTCAAAAAATCCTTGACATAATGAAAATTTTGAGTTATACTATTATACTGTATCATAATGGATGTATATGTATTTTTGCGGGTTTTTAAGTTTGTAAAATTTGACAAAATCCGCTTAAATTCAGCATTCACAACAGGTTTAAAGCGGCGGAGCAAGCAGATCTTCAGATTTGTTTCAAGATTTCAAAATTAAGAGAAGCATTTTTCTGATTTGAAATTTTAACATCTTATTATTTTATTGCCGACAGAATTTTAAAATCGGAAACAATTTTGAACTTTTAAGGTTAAAACACTTGAATACCGCCTACTATGCTTTAATTAGCCTTACTTTAAAGGAGTGAAAAAGCCAATGGCAAATGTCAAAGATGTGCAGTTGGGAAAAAATGTCAGAAAGAGCTTTTCAAGAATCAAAGAAGTTCAAGAAATGCCGAACCTCATTGAAATTCAGAAAAAGTCGTATCAATGGTTTTTGGACGAGGGTATCAAGGAAGTTTTCAACGATGTGGCGTCTATCACGGATACAAACAACAAGCTTTCTCTCAGCTTTGTGAATTGCACTATTGGTGACGAACCGCCCAAGTACACCATAAGCGAATGCAAAGAGCGAGATGTAACCTATGCAGCCCCTATGCACGTAACGGCTCGTCTTAAAAATGAGGAAACGGGAGAAATTACCGAGAACAAGGTATTTATGGGCGACTTTCCTCTGATGACCGACAGCGGCACTTTTGTAATCAACGGTGCGGAAAGAGTTATTGTTTCACAGCTTGTTCGTTCTCCCGGTGTTTATTACGGCTTTGACTATGATAAAACAGGCAAAAAGCTGTTTAAATCCACCGTTATTCCAAACCGAGGCGCATGGTTGGAATACGAAATGGACAGCAACGACGTATTTTATGTCCGCATAGACAAAAACCGCAAGCTGCCTGCCACCACCTTTATCCGTGCATTGGGAAAAGGCACTGACGACGATATTATAGATATGTTCGGCGACGACGAGCGTATTCGTCAGACTATTGCGGAAAAAGATCCCACCAAGAACAGAGAAGAAGCACTCCTTGAAGTATACAAAAAGCTGCGCCCCGGCGAGCCTCCCACAGTGGATTCGGCGGAGAATCATTTAAACACTCTTTTCTTTGACGCAAAAAGATATGACCTTTCAAGATTCGGAAGATATAAGTATAATAAAAAATTAGGCGTTGCCTCCCGTATTTCGGGACAAAAGCTGTTTGCTCCCATTATAGACCCTATGACAGGCGAAATAATTGCGGAGCAGGGAGAGATCCTTAAGCTTGAAAAAGCAATGGAAATCCAGCAGGCAGGCGTTATGGAAGTTGTGTTGGACGTAGACGGAAGGGAAGTTAAGGTAATAGGCAACGGTATGGTTGACATTAAGCCTTATCTCCCCGAAGGAATAAATCCTTTGGACTACGGCATAAATGAAAAAGTCAGCTTCCCCGTATTAAAGGAAATTTTGGAAATATCCGAATCCGATGAGGAAATCAAAACCGCTCTTGAGGACAAAGCGGATCAGTTAGTACCAAAGCACATTACATTAGACGATATATTTGCAACTGTAAGTTATTTTCTCAACCTTTGCGAAGGCGTGGGAAATGTTGACGACATTGACCATTTGGGCAACAGACGTATACGTTCGGTAGGCGAATTGCTTCAAAACCAATTCAGAATCGGCTTTGCGAGAATGGAACGTGTTATCAGAGAGAGAATGGGACTTCAATCTCAGGAAAAGAGCGAAAAAATCACCCCCGGCAGCCTTATCAATATTCGTCCCGTAGTGGCGGCTATAAAGGAGTTTTTCGGTTCTTCTCCCCTTTCTCAGTTTATGGATCAGAATAACCCCCTTGCGGAGCTTACGCATAAAAGACGTCTTTCCGCACTTGGTCCGGGTGGTTTATCCCGTGACAGAGCGGGATTTGAGGTACGTGACGTACACTATTCCCACTATGGAAGAATGTGTCCCATTGAAACACCCGAAGGTCCTAACATCGGACTTATCTCATATCTTGCTTCCTTTGCAAGAATTAACGAATACGGATTTATTGAAGCCCCCTATCGCAAGGTAGACAAGGAAACGGGCAGAGTTACCGACGAGGTAGTTTATATGACCGCCGATGTAGAGGATCTTTACATTGTGGCGCAGGCAAACGAGCCTCTCGATAAAGACGGACATTTTATGCGTCCCCGTGTTACCGCACGTCACAGAGATGAAATTTTGGAAGTTTCAAAAGAAAAAGTAGACTATATGGACGTATCTCCCCGTATGATGGTATCGGTTGCAACAGCTATGATACCCTTCCTTGAAAACGACGACGCAAACCGTGCGCTTATGGGTGCAAACATGCAGCGTCAGGCAGTTCCGCTTATGACCACTCAAAACCCCATTGTGGGAACGGGCATAGAGTATAAGGCGGCTGTCGACTCGGGAGTGTGCGTGCTTGCCCAGGAGGACGGAATTGTAATAAGAGTTACCGCCGACGAAGTGGTGGTACACTCGGAAGAAACAGGCAAGGATCGCAAGTACGAGCTTATTAAGTTTAAACGCTCCAACCAAGGCACTTGCATTAACCAAAGACCTATTGTAAACAAAGGGGACAGAGTTAAAAAAGGCGATGTTTTGGCAGACGGTCCTGCTACAAGCAACGGCGAAATCAGCTTGGGCAAAAATGCTCTCATAGGCTTTATGACTTGGGAGGGCTACAATTACGAGGACGCCGTTCTCATTAACAAAAAAATGGTATTTGATGATGTTTACACATCAATTCATATTGAAGAACACGATCTTGAATGCCGCGAAACCAAGTTAGGACCTGAGGAAATCACAAGAGAAATCCCCAACGTCGGCGAGGACGCATTAAAGGATCTTGACGAAAGAGGAATTATCAGAATAGGCGCAGAGGTTCATGCGGGAGATATTCTTGTGGGAAAAGTCGCTCCCAAGGGCGAAGCGGATCTTACGGCGGAAGAAAGACTGCTGCGGGCTATTTTCGGCGACAAGGCAAGAGATGTGCGTGATAACTCACTGCGTGTTCCTCACGGAGAAAGCGGAATAGTAGTAGACGTAAAGGTGTTTGACAGAACCAACTGCTCGGAGCTTCCCGCAGGCGTAAACGAGGTTGTCCGCTGCTATATCGCTCAAAAGAGAAAAATCAGCGTAGGCGACAAAATGGCAGGCCGCCACGGAAACAAGGGCGTTGTTTCAAGAATACTTCCTCAGGAGGATATGCCCTTCCTGCCCGACGGCACGCCGCTTGACATAGTGCTTAACCCTTTGGGCGTTCCTTCCCGTATGAATATAGGACAGGTTTTGGAAGTGCATTTGGGCTATGTGGCTAAGGCTTTGGGCTGGAAGGTTATGACACCTGTATTTGACGGTGTTCACGAGGACAATATCCGTGACTTGTACAAAGAAGCACGTGAAAATGTAGACAGCCTTGCAGGAAAGGACGGCCCGGGACTTGACTTTACAAAGCTTCCTTGGACAGAGGACTGCAAAACACAGCTTACAGACGGCAGAACAGGTGAAAAATTTGAATCCCCCGTCACTGTGGGATATATGTATTATCTTAAGCTCCACCACCTTGTAGACGATAAAATCCATGCACGTTCAACAGGACCTTATTCGCTGGTTACTCAGCAGCCTTTGGGCGGTAAAGCTCAGTTTGGCGGACAGCGTTTCGGCGAAATGGAGGTTTGGGCGTTGGAGGCTTACGGCGCAGCATACACCTTGCAGGAAATCCTTACGGTAAAATCCGACGATATTGTGGGACGTGTAAAGACGTATGAGGCGATAGTCAAAGGCAACGAAGTTCCCGCCCCCGGCGTACCCGAATCCTTTAAGGTGCTTGTTAAGGAGCTTCAGTCCTTGGGACTTGACGTAAAGGTGCTTGACAAAAATCAGGAAGAAATCGACCTTAAACAGACCTTTGACGATGACGACGAGCCGGGAATGGTAAACGCCGACGACTTTGACTATGTTGCGGACGAAAAGGAATTGGATTCTTCATATATCACGGAAGACGGTGAAGATAATGAAGATATAGACGGAATAGACGATTCTTACGATGATGATGACGATTATGACGATGACGAGGACGAAGATTTTCCCGAAGACGATTTGATTTTGGACGACGACTCCGACGACTCCTTAGATGAGTGAGGGTTCGGCGAGGATTGAAACAATCAAGCAAAATAATCCTTGCAGCAGCGTACAGCCGCTGATAAGACGTTCACTGCGCTTAGTCAGAGGATTTTGCCTTACGTTTATCGGAGTAATATCTCCTATTGAAAACACAAAATGCATTGCATTTAACAAGCCGTTAAGACGCACTTTTATAATTGCCGACTAAAGCAGGTATATTGTCAATCGGCAATAAAAACACAGCCGCTTAACAATTTTATAGAAACGAGGTTATCAGAATTGTCAGATAATGTTTTTGAGTCAATAAAAATCGGTCTTGCTTCTCCCGAACAAATAAGAAAATGGAGCCACGGCGTGGTAAGCCGCCCCGAAACAATAAATTACCGTACCCAAAAGCCCGAAAGGGACGGACTTTTCTGTGAAAGAATTTTCGGACCTACAAAGGATTGGGAATGTGCCTGCGGAAAATACAAAAAAATCAGATTTAAAGGAAAAATCTGTGAAAGATGCGGAGTTGAGGTAACCCGCAGCAAGGTGAGAAGAGAGCGTATGGGCAGTATTGAATTGGCAGCTCCCGTATCTCACATTTGGTATTTCAGAGGCACTCCTTCAAGAATAGGACAAATGCTTGACATTTCCCCCAAAAGATTGGAGGAAGTGCTGTATTTCACAAAATATATAGTTACCGACCCCGGCGAGGCTTCCAATGTGCTTTCAAAAGGACAGCTTTTGTCCGAAAAGGAATACAACGATATGAGAGAGCGCTATGAGGACGATTTCAGCGCAGGAATGGGTGCTGAAGCAATTAAAGCTCTGCTTGAAGAAATCGACCTTGATCAGCTTTCAAACCAGCTTAAGGAGGAATTGGCGGATTCTCAGGGACAAAAAAGGCTGAAAATCCTTAAAAGGCTTGATGTGGTGGAAGCGTTCAGACAAAGCGGAAACCGTCCCGAATGGATGATTATGGACGTAATACCCGTTATTCCTCCCGATATTCGTCCTATGGTGCTGTTGGACGGCGGACGTTTTGCCACCTCCGACTTAAACGACCTGTACAGACGAGTTATCAACAGAAACAACCGTCTTAAAAGAATGATGGAGCTTAAAGCCCCTGATATTATCATAAGAAACGAAAAGCGTATGCTTCAGGAAGCCGTTGACGCACTTATCGACAACGGCAGACACGGCAGACCGGTAACAGGACCTTCAAACCGTCCACTTAAATCCCTTTCCGATATGCTGAAGGGCAAGCAGGGACGTTTCAGACAGAACCTTTTGGGTAAACGTGTAGACTATTCGGGACGTTCGGTTATCGTAGTAGGTCCTGATCTTAAAATGGATCAGTGCGGCTTGCCCAAGGAAATGGCTATCGAATTGTTCAAGCCTTTTGTAATGAAGGAATTGGTAGACAGAGGAAAGGCGAACAATATTAAAAGCGCAAGAAAAATGGTGGACAGAGCAAATGACGAGGTGTGGGACGTTTTAGAGGACGTTATCAAGGATCACGCCGTACTGCTCAACCGTGCGCCTACTCTCCACAGATTGGGTATACAAGCCTTTTCTCCCGTATTGGTAGAGGGCAGAGCAATTAAGCTTCACCCACTTTGCTGTACTGCCTTTAACGCCGACTTTGACGGCGACCAAATGGCGGTTCACCTTCCCTTGTCTAAAGAGGCGCAGGACGAAGCCCATACGCTTATGCTTGCCAAAAAGAATTTGTTAAAGCCCTCCGACGGAAAGCCGGTAACCGTTCCCACCCAGGATATGGTACTCGGCTCGTACTATCTTACTATCTCCAAGTCGGGCGAAAAGGGCGAGGGCGGAATATACCGTGACTTTAACGAAGCGCTTATGGCGTATCAGAACGGCGATATTACCATTCATTCCGCCATTAAAGTACGCAACACCAAAATGATTGACGAAGTTCCCGTTTCAAAGATAATAGATACTACGGTAGGCAAAATTATCTTTAACGAAAACATTCCTCAGGATTTGGGATATGTTGACCGCTCCGACCCCGAAAATGCAGTGTTGCTTGAAATTGACTTTATTGTAAAGAAAAAGCAGCTGGGACAGATTATCGACCGCTGCATAAAGGTACACGGCACGGCTAAAACGGCTGAAATGCTGGATAACATAAAGGCGCTTGGATACAAGTATTCCACCAAGTCCGCCATTACGGTTGCAGTTTGCGACGCTTCTATTCCTCCTCAGAAAAAGCAGCTGTTAGAGGAAGCGGACGAGGAAATTTTGGAAATCACAAAGAAATATAACAGAGGCTTTATCTCTAACCAAGAGCGTAAAAGCGCAGTTTTGAAGGTTTGGAACAGAACCACCGAGGAGGTTTCTGACGCACTTACCGCAAACTTAGACCAATATAACCCCATTTTTATGATGGCAGATTCGGGAGCCCGCGGTTCTGCCAGCCAAATAAAGCAGTTGGCGGGAATGAGAGGACTTATTGCCAACACCTCGGGTGAAACTATCGAGATTCCTATCAGAGCAAATTACCGTGAAGGTCTTAACGTTTTGGAATACTTTATATCATCCAGAGGCGCAAGAAAGGGATTAGCCGATACCGCACTGAGAACGGCAGACTCAGGTTATCTGACAAGACGACTTGTGGACGTATCTCAGGAAGTTATTATCAGAATGGAGGACTGCGGTACAGACGAGGGTATTGAAGTATATGAGATTGTAGAAGGCAAGCGTGTTATCGAGCCTTTGGCGGAAAGACTTGTAGGCAGATATTTGCTTCACGATTTATACGACGATAAGGGCAATTTGGTAATATCCAAGGATAAGCTGCTTAACGACGACGACGCACAAAAAATTGTTTCCATGGGTATTACAAAAATCAAGATAAGATCGGTATTGGGCTGCAAGGCGGCTCACGGAGTTTGCGCAAAGTGTTACGGTCAGTCCCTTGCCAACAGAAATCCCATTAAGATAGGCGAGGCGGTAGGCGTAATCGCCGCACAGTCCATAGGCGAACCCGGTACTCAGCTTACTATGAGAACCTTCCACACAGGCGGTATTGCGTCGGCAGAGGATATTACACAAGGCTTGCCTCGTGTAGTTGAGCTTTTTGAAAGCAGACAGCCTAAAAACAGCGCAATTCTTTCAAGAGTTACCGGTACTGTTCATATTGAAGAAATTAAGAAAGCAAGACACGTGCTTGTTACCTCGGAGGAAGGAGAGGTAGGGGATTATACCGTTCCTTTCGGCTACAGAATGAGAGTAAACGAGGGGGATCACATCGAAAAGGGAGAGTCCATTACCGAAGGCTCTATCAATCCCCATGATATTCTTGAAGTAAACGGAGAAGAAGCGGTTCAAAACTACATCATTTCCGAGGTACAGAAGGTTTACCGCTTGCAGGGCGTTGATATTAACGATAAGCATATTGAAGTTATTGTACGCCAGATGATGAGAAAGGTAAAAATCGAATCCCCCGGCAGCTCCTACCTGCTTCCCGGCGCAGTTGTTGACAAGAACGAGTATGCTAAGATTGTAAAGGGTCTTGAAGAACGCCGTGATAACGGAGAAGAAATTGAGCTTCCAACCTGCTCTCCTATTATTTTGGGTATTACAAAAGCGTCCCTTGCTACCGACAGCTTCCTTGCAGCAGCTTCATTCCAGGAAACAACAAGAGTGCTTACCGACGCAGCTATCCACGGCAAAATGGATCCGCTGCTTGGATTAAAGGAAAATGTTATCATAGGCAAGCTTATCCCTGCGGGTACGGGAATGGGCAGCAATGATGATGCCGCTGCTTCGGAAATTGTTGAAGAAGTATAAATCTTTTATTATTAAATATTATTGCCTTCCTTTTAATAGAGGGAAGGCAATTTTTTTATATTTTTATACTATTAAATTTTAAAGAATTTCTGTCGATAATATAAAAAGAGAGTATAAATAATTAGCAAAGGAGGAAGAAAATTGAGCTATATTAACACATCAATAAATACTGCCGTAAAAGCATATCAACAAAAAACGCAAATTAGTCGGAATGCTGTTTCAAAAGATTATGACAGCAAGAATAAAGCTCTTAACGCTTCCTCCGAGGAAATGGAGAATATTTGGAAAGCAGAGCTTGAAAGATTAAGGGGTAAAACACAAAAAAGGACAGTCGGAGCAAGGGACGAAAGCAAAAAACCACAAACCTCTCAAAGCTCACAAAGCTGTTACAATTCAGATAACAAGCATAAATATGACGGATTTGATTATTATTTTACCGATAATAAGGCTAAAGCACCTAAAAATCCCCAAAACACCGACAAAGCAGAGTTTGTTTATGCCGACAGCGATGAAATGAAAAAAGCAATGGAGCTTCAAGAGGCTTACGATTATTTCAGAAGAGCGGTTCACAGCAACGGCTACACAATCGTGAAAAGCAGCTCCGATAAGTTTTTGTCCTATGCGGTTCAAAGCGGAAATAAGTCAGTGATAATGATAGATCCCGAATTTATGGCTTCAATAAGGGATAATCCCGAGGCTTTGAAGAAGTACGCCGATGAAATTGAAAATATGAAAAAGCTTGACAGGCAGTTTGCACAAAGAGCAAAGCAGCAAGGCAAAACCGTTGTATCAAGAGGCTGGAGAATAGAAAAGGACGGCTCAATCAGCAGCTGGTCGGTGGTAAAAACCGAGCGCAAGGCGGGCAAGGGTCAGCTGGAGCGTTTAAGAGAATATCAAGAAAAGCTGCTGAAGAAAAAAGTCAAGAAGAAAAAAGAGGAGCTAAGGCTTGAAAACAACCGCAGCAAAAGAAGAGAAGAAAAACTGCGGCTTGAAGGAAAGAAAAACGCCGCCAACAGAGAAAACTACAAGCGGAAAATCAAAAAAGCAAGAATCATTGATCTAAGCCGCTTATATTTAAGACCTAAAACCAATCCCAACAAAAAAATCACTTCAATTTCGGTGTCCTGCGGCAATTCGCCCTCCTTGCTTAATCAAAAGGCTTGAAGATAAGCGGGATTTTCGTGTATGGGCAATATATAACCGATGCAAAGACGCCCCCTCTCCTTTTAGGCGGAGGGTTTCATCTTAGGTTTAGCGGGGGTAAAATCCAACGCTGATCTTAAAATTGTGACGCAATTTGGCAGCTTGTTTAAGTTGAATTTTATATTAGTAATATTGCACAAAAGAGATTGTAAAATATATAGTTTTGAGGTAAAAGTTACGATTTTTTCCTGTAAAAATGGAAAAATATTGACTTTTGCCTCATTTTTGTGTATACTAATATAGCTTGTGTGGGAGTAGTGTGCTGTTTTGCATATTTAACCATAAAAAAGCAAAAAATTTAACAGGAGGTGTAACTGAATTGCCAACCTTTAATCAGCTTGTAAGAAAAGGCAGAGAGTTATCCACTAAGAAGTCTAAGGCGCCTGCATTGCAGAAAAACCTTAACACTCTTAAAAAGGAAACCAACGATATGCCTTCTCCTCAGAAGCGCGGCGTCTGCACGGCAGTAAGAACAAGTACCCCCAAAAAGCCTAACTCCGCAATGCGTAAAATCGCCAGAGTAAGACTTTCCAACGGTTACGAGGTTACCGCTTACATTCCCGGAATCGGACATAAGCTTCAGGAGCACAGCGTTGTTCTTATCAGAGGCGGACGTGTAAGAGATCTCCCCGGTGTGCGTTATCACATCATCAGAGGAACTCTCGACGCACAGGGCGTTGACGGAAGAATGCAGGGCAGATCCAAGTATGGAGCAAAGCGTCCTAAGGCCGGTAAAAAGTAAGCGTAATTAAAAAATCACTGCCACATTTGTGGGAGGTCAATATAGATTGTTTCAATACTTATTACCTCTTATACAATGGACGGCGGGAGAAAGCGGTTTAACCGCTGCGCTTTCGAGTACCGATGATTTCATTGCCGTATAAACGGCGAAAATTTATGAAGGAGGGAATAAAGTGCCAAGAAGAGGTAATGTACCCAAGCGTGAAGTGTTACCCGATCCTATGTACAATTCCACGTTGGTAACAAGACTTATCAATAATATCATGCTTGACGGTAAAAAGGGCGTAGCCCAAAAAATAGTTTACGGCGCATTTGAAATTGTAGGCGCCAAGACAGGAAAAGATCCCCTTGAGGTATTTGAGCAGGCTATGGAAAACATTATGCCTCAGTTAGAGGTTAAGGCTCGCCGTGTAGGCGGTTCAACCTACCAAGTACCTATGGAGGTAAGACCTGACAGAAGAAGAACATTGGGACTGAGATGGCTCACAATGTTCAGCAGAAAAAGAAATGAAAAGACTATGAAAGAAAGACTTGCAAATGAAATTCTTGACGCAATCAACGGTCAGGGCGCATCTTGCAAGAAGCGTGATGATACACACAGAATGGCGGAAGCAAACAAGGCTTTTGCACACTTCAAGTGGTAATCGGTAGAACGGAGGAACTATGGCAAGAGATGTAACTCTCGAAATGACTCGTAATATCGGTATCATGGCGCACATTGACGCAGGTAAAACCACCACCACCGAGCGTATCCTGTTTTACACGGGCATTAACCATAAAATAGGCGAAACTCACGACGGTTCTGCAACAATGGACTGGATGGAGCAGGAGCAGGAGAGAGGTATCACTATCACCTCCGCCGCTACTACTGCATACTGGAAAGAGCATAGAATAAACATTATCGATACTCCGGGTCACGTGGACTTCACCGTTGAGGTAGAGCGTTCACTGAGAGTGCTTGACGGCTCGGTAACCGTATTCTGCGCTAAGGGAGGCGTTGAGCCTCAGTCGGAAACGGTTTGGCGTCAGGCAGACAAGTATCAGGTGCCCAGAATGGC
>CAZRRT010000031.1:18079-21175 GCA_964602605.1 uncultured Ruminiclostridium sp. | reverse complement strand
TATTGCTTTCCCGCCATACATATTTTGTAAGCCTGCCTTTGTTCTGCAGCTCGGGAAAATCCCACTGCCTTAAAACCTCGTATGCTCCTATTGCAACGCTGTTTGACAGATTAAGGCTTCTTGTGCTTTCAATCATAGGTATTCTTACGCAGTGTTCCTTGTTGCGGTACAAAAGCTCCTCGGGAAGTCCCTTGTCCTCTCTGCCGAAAATTATATAGCATTTGTCGGGATATGATACGTCGCAGTAGGTGTTTACCGCCTTTGTGGAGTAATAAAAATAATCTCCCCAAGTTTTTTCAAAAAATTCACCCAATCCGTCGTAATAGCTAATATCGAGATAATGCCAATAGTCAAGTCCCGCATGCTTTAGCTTTTTATCGTCTACCGAAAATCCCATAGGCTTTATCAGATGAAGCCTGGCTCCCGTTACAGCGCAGGTTCTTGCGATGTTTCCCGTGTTTTGAGGTATTTGGGGTTCGGCTAAAACTATGTTAAGCTCCATTTAATTTTTAAATCCTTTTCAGTCTTTTCAAATAATCGCATAATTATTTTAACATATTATGGTGAGTTTGTAAAGTCAAATTATTTTTAGTCATCACCCCGCAATTAGCATAAAAAACATAAAAATCTTAAAGAAATGCAAAAAATATGCAAAAAATGTATTGAAAAATCATTTATATTGTGATACAATATTTATGTTTTTCATAAGAATAGGCAAAAGAAAGGCAGGTTGAATTAAATGAATGCGTTCTCACACAGAATATCGGGAGTTGCTCCCTCTGCAATAAGAGAGATACTTAAATCCACCGCAGATCCCGAAATAATCAGCTTTGCGGCGGGAAATCCCGCACCGGAAGCCTTTCCCGTTGATGATATAAAAAGAATAAGCAACGATATTCTGACGGAAGAGCCTATAGCCGCTTTGCAGTATTCCATAACGGAAGGCTATCCTAAGTTAAGGGATTGGCTTAAAAACGATATGAAGGAAAAATGCGGCTTCAACCAAACCGCCGACGAACTTGTAATTACCGGCGGCGCACAGCAGGCGATTGAAACCTGCGCAAAGATTTTCTGCGACGAAGGGGACGCAATCATTTGTGAAAGCCCTTCCTTTATCGGCAGTCTTAACGCCTTTCGCTCCTACAATGCCAAATTGGTGGGAGTGGATATGGATAAGGACGGAATGATTCCCGAAAAATTGGAAGCCGCATTAAAAGCAAATCCCCGCACTGCCTTTATTTATACAATACCCAACTTCCAAAATCCTATGGGCGTAACTATGAGCCTTGAAAGGCGCAAACAGGTTTTGGAGCTTGCGTATAAGTACAACGTGTTGATTGTGGAGGATAACCCTTACGGAGAATTAAGATTTTGCGGAGAGAATCAGCCCAATATTAAATCCCTTGATACAAAGGGAAATGTAATATACTGCGGCAGCTTTTCAAAGGTGCTTTCCCCCGGTCTAAGAGTGGGATTTATGTTAGCGTCAAAATCTATTATAAGCAAAGCTACCGTTGCCCTTCAAACCTCTACCGTTCACCCCAATATTTGGGCGCAGATGTTAGCATACCGTTTTGTAACCGAGGTTGACTTTGAGGAGCATTTGTTTAAGCTGCGGGATATATACAGAAAAAAATGCGATTTAATGCTGAGCAATTTAAAGCTTTCTATGCCCAAGTCTATTTCATTTACCGAACCCGAGGGCGGACTTTTCCTTTGGGGAACGCTTCCCTGCGGCGATATGAACGCTTTTGTAAAAGCAGCTTTGGCACAAAAGGTGGCGATTGTCCCCGGATCTGCATTTTTAGTAGACGAAAGACAGCAATCCTTGGGCTTTAGACTTAATTACTCCACTCCCACCGACGAACAGATTGAAAAAGGCGTGGAGATTTTGGCTAAGGTTGCAAAAACAATGTATTAAAGCTGCTAAATTCGATTGGTCAAGTCTGCATTATCCATATCAATAAACAAGCTGCGAAAGCATAAAAAGTTTTCTAATGCAGCAAAAACGTACTGATAAAAACAGTTAACAAATAATTTTTACACAAAAATTTTGAGGTGTGAAATGTAATATCTACCGAATAGGACAATGCCGTTACCGTTGTCTTAACTATATATTTTGACAGAAAGGGAATAAATAACAATGGAAGAAAACAAGAAAAAACGCATACTCAGCGGTATTCAGCCTACCAACACTCCCCATTTGGGAAATTTTTTGGGAGCGCTCAGAAATTGGGAAAGGTTGCAGGAGGAATACGACTGCGCTTACTGTATAGCGGATTTACACTCCATAACCGTAAGACAGGAGCCGTTAAAATTCCGCAATCAGATTAAGGAGAGCTATGCGCTTTTGCTTGCTATGGGTATCGATCCCGAAAAATCCATTGTGTTTGTTCAAGGACACAATCCCACTCACGCACAGCTTAGCTGGATTTTGTCCTGCTACACTCAGTTCGGAGAGCTGAGCCGTATGACGCAGTTTAAGGATAAGTCCCAAAAGCACCCGGAAAACATAAATGCGGGACTGTTTACCTACCCCGTATTGATGGCGGCGGATATTTTGCTGTACCAAGCCGATTTAGTGCCTGTGGGAATCGACCAGAAGCAGCACGTGGAGCTTACCCGCAACATTGCCGAGAGATTTAACAATATCTACGGTGAAACCTTTGTTATGCCCGAACCCTATATCACCAAGTCGGTGGAGAAAATTATGTCTTTGGCTGATCCCACAAAGAAAATGTCAAAGTCGGACGAAAATCCCAACGCAACAATTTCCGTATTGGATGACCGTGACAGTGTAATGCGTAAATTTAAGCGTGCCGTTACCGACAGCGGAAGCGAGGTAAGGAGAGGAGAAGGCAAAGAGGGTATTGAAAATCTGATGTCAATTTACGGCGCAGTTACCGGCAAAACATTTGAAGATATTGAAAAAGAATTTGAAGGAAAAGGCTACGGAGATTTTAAAGCCGCCGTTGGTGAAGCGGTGGCGGATTCGTTGTCGCCTATGCAGGAAAAATACAAGCAGATAATCTCGGAAAAAGGCTATCTGGAAAAATGTATGAAGGAGGGCGCAGAAAAGGCTTATGCAGTTTCACG
>CAZRRT010000031.1:0-18069 GCA_964602605.1 uncultured Ruminiclostridium sp. | reverse complement strand
CCGCACTCTGCAAAAGGTGAGCAAAAAGGTAGGCTTTGTAACTCTTTAATTTGATTTAAAGGGCTTACAAGTCTGTTTTGAAACGGATAAATCTTCGGGCATAACCGTATTTTTTGTACGGTTGTGCTTTTTTGTGTTTTTGTGATAGAGAATATTTACGGTAATTACCGTGTTATGTTGCCGAAAAGATTCTCTTTTGGAGGAAATGTTTTTTTAGAATGAAGTATTTTGACACACCCACAGAAGGAGTAAAAAAGGCTCTTACCGACAGGGGAGTTGACCTGAACAGCCTTTTATACTGCCTTAAATGCGATATGGACGGGGAGGGGCTTTATTATGACACCTACCTTGTCTTTAACAATGAAAATCTATACATAGTAAGCGGCTACGACCGATTGGTTAAGGAGAAAAAGCACTACCGCACCGACTTTGATTATAAGGACTACAAGGAATACAGCTTAAAGGATTTAAAGGAGCTGTATGTGGACCGTTACCGTCATACTTGCAGGCTTATGGGCTGTATCGGCGGAGAAAAGAAGGAGGAGCAGACGGAAAAAATCTGTATTTCCCGCTTTTCCTCGGGCTTTTCCGAAAAGGCGGAGCAGTTTTCAAGGCGCTATAATATGACGGTTAAGGGGGAAGAAATCGACGATACTCCCTTAGCGGAAAACAGCCCCTACTGCCCCAAATGCGGACAAAAATTTCCCGATCCCAACAGAAAATTCTGTCCCTACTGCGTTAAGCGGTCGTCGATTTTTAAAAGGCTTTTCGGCTTATTCGGAGAGTATAAGCTTCAATCTCTTGCCATTATACTTATGATGGTGCTTTCTGCCGCATTGGCAGTGGTTTCGCCCTATTTCAGCACGACTTTTTTGTATGATAAGGTGTTGGATAAGGCGGGAGAGTTTTACGGACAGATTTTGTTTGCGGTAATTATGGTGGCGGGCTTTAAGGTGCTTTCCGAAATTCTCGGAATGGTGTACGGCATTGTGTTCACCAAAGCGGTAACAAAGGTAATGCACGGTCTTAGGACAAAGGTGTACAGCGCAATGCAGCGTTTATCCCTTCCCTTTTTCACCTCAAAGCAGACAGGCTCTCTTATGACGAGAGTGGACGGCGACGCAGAGGATGTAAGCGAATTTTTCTGCAATATAGTGCCGGGAGGAGTTGTAAATATGGTAAAGCTCCTTTCTATGAGCATACTTATGCTTATTATGTCACCCTCCCTTGCCGCATGCGTGCTTGGCATAATTATTATAATCGTTTTTTCCGAGTTAATGTTTATGAAGGGACAGCGCAGGCTTTGGAGAGGAATAAACCTTTCTATGAGAACAATGAAGTCCAATCTGAACGATTCGGTTAACGGACACCGTGTTGTTAAAGCCTTTGCAAGAGAGGAGCAGGAAAAGACAAGATTTGGAAAAAGCCTTGGCAGAGTGTATGACGCAGACGTGGCTTGCAGAAGAAGAGGCGCAAATTATGAATTTTTCCAAAACTCCTTTTTCGTAATCGGCGGCGCAGTTGTCACCGTTTACGGCTATTATCTGGTTATTACGGGAAAAATCGGCTTGGGCGAGCTTATGCTTATGACGGGATATTTGGGAATGATGATAGACCCTATGTACTTTATGATATGGGCGGGTGACGATCTTTCCCGCTGCCTTGACGCTGCTTCCCGAATTTTTGAGATAATGGACAGCAAGCCTACCGTAAAGCCGCCCGAAAATCCCGCAAAAATAGGAGCGGAGGGGCTTAAAGGAGATATTAAGCTTAAAAACGTAAGCTTTGAGTATGAGGCGGGAGTGCCTGTGCTTAAAGACTTGTCTATGGATATTGAGGCGGGAAAATTTTACGGTATAGTGGGCAAAACGGGAGCGGGAAAATCCACCCTTATAAACCTTATATCAAGACTGTACGACACCACCAACGGCAGTATCACCATAGACGGAATAAGCGTTCGCAATATAGCCTTTGAGGATTTGAGAAGAAGTATAGGAATCGTATCCCAGGAAACCTATATCTTTATGGGAACCGTGGCGGATAATATACGCTATGCCCGCCCCACAGCCACCTTAGACGAGGTTATCGAAGCGGCAAAAAGCGCCAACGCACACGATTTTATACTAAAGCTGCCCGACGGCTATGATACTGTTATAGGCAGCGGCGGAGCGGATTTGTCGGGCGGCGAGCGGCAGCGTATTTCCATTGCCCGTGCGCTGATACAAAAGCCCAATATCCTTATACTCGACGAAGCCACAGCATCTATGGATACACGTACCGAGCGGAAAATACAAAATGCCATAGAAAACCTTAAAAAGGGCAGAACGGTAATCGCCATAGCCCACCGGCTTTCCACCCTGCGTGATGCGGATATGCTTTGCGTAATCGAAAACGGCGAGGTTAAGGAAACAGGCACTCACGATCAGCTGATTCACCAAAAAGGAAAGTATTTCGAGCTGTACAGATTGCAGGCGGACGCATTAAAGACTATTTGTATGGATTGATTTTTTGAGAGATATGAGAGATAGAGAAAGGAATTTATATGAACAATTACAAGATTGACGATTTTTCAATAGACACATTAAGAATAATAGATGTAAGCAAGCTTAAATTGGAGCGAAGGGACAGCGGCTATCTTTATGCGGAATACGAGGGCAAGAATTACGAGGAAGTAAGCCTTACCCGCTTGCAGCCTTTTTACTGCCTTGACACCTACATAAGCATAGCTTTTCGCAACGACGAGGAGGAATGGATAGAAATAGGCGTTATAAAGGATTTAAAGGAAATGTCAAAGGAGCAGGCGCAGCTTTGCACCGAGTATCTTAATTTCCGCTACTATATCCCAATTATAACAAAGATTTATTCCATTCGGGACAACAGAATGGGTTACTTGTTTGTAGATGCAGAAACTACCGCAGGCAGAAAGAAAATAGCGGTAAACGACTGGTGGACGAATTTCCGCTTAAACAACAGCGGAATACTTACTGTAACCGATTCGGACGGAAACAAATACCAAGTTCCCGATCTTAATAAATTGGACGGAAAGAGCAACAAGAAGCTTGAGTTATTTGTATGATTATGAGGATTTTTACATATGAATTTAAAAACATCATTTCCAAAGGATTTGGAAAATTCGGATAACATAATATTCTGTCTGCCATTTGATATAGATGAAAAAGGGCAGCTTACAAGCGGTCATTTGGCGGCAGACCGAGAAAATATTTATCTTTACGGCGAAAATGGGTTGGAGAAAACCTTTGCCTTAAAGGACTATTACAGCTTTGAGGTATTTCGCAATTCGGGCAGCTCAATGCTGAGAGGACAAAGGAGAGATAACAGCAAGTGGCAGCTTTTCTGCTGTTTCAGTCAAACTCATTATGTGCGGTTTGCGGAATTGGCAAAGATTTTGGACTTTTACGGAAAAACAGGCAAATTGTCCGAAACAAGCGACACGGAAGAGCCAAACTGCCCCAAATGCGGCGCAAAATTGGAAAGCTCAGCAGAATGTCCCTTTTGTGCAAAGCGTTCCGGAACGGTAAAAAAGCTGCTTAAAAGAATGATGCGGTATAAAGTGCCCTTTTTTGCGGTGACAATCTTAGCCATATTATCCTACGGCGCAAATATCATAATGCCTATGATGTACAGAAAAGTGGTAGACGAGGTGGGAACAGGCGAAAGCGCAAATATGCAGCTGTTTTGGACTATTGCGCTGATGATTTTTGGCTTATCGGTAATAACCTGCCTTTTTGACTTTATTGCATGGCGCATAAACATAAAGCTTTCCTGCCTGTTCATAAGAGATTTAAGAAAGGATTTGTTTGACAAGGTTCAGCTTATCTCAATGAAATCCTTTGCCCGCCGCACCTCGGGTGAAATTATCCGCCGTTTGAGCGACGACGCAAGGGCGCTTCAAAACTTTATGACGGGCAACGGCAAGCAGATGATTTTAAATGTGGCGGCGCTTTTGGTTTTGTCGGTTATAATGCTTGTCACAAATTGGAAGTTGGCTTTAATGGTAATAATTCCCCTGCCTATTGCAGGCTTTGCGGCTCAAAGGATAATGAAGAGGATAGGCGCAGGCTATCAGAGGTGGTGGAGAAAAACCTGTGATTCCTCAAAATACCTTAACGATATTATATCGGGCGCAAAGGTGGTTAAAAGCTACGGCAGCGAGGAAAGAGAAATAGAACGCTATAAAGGAATATCCTATAAGGTATCGAAAAACCTTGAAAAAGCGGAATGCACTTGGTATATTCTGTACCCCATAATGCGTTATATTCTTGCAGTAGGCGAAATGCTTATGCTGTACTTCGGTGCGTCTTATGTTTTGAATATGAATATTACCTTAGGTGAATTTGTGCAGTTTACAGGCTATGCCTCTATGCTGTACGGTCCTGTTTATTGGCTGGTGCAGCTGCCCCGTGTATTAACTCAGGCTATGGTGTCGGCAGGCAAGGTATTTGAGATATTGGACGAACCCATAGACTTAACGGAATCGGAAAATGCCAAAAAATGCGATATAAAGGGAAACATCACCTTTGAAAACGTTTCCTTCGGCTACACCGCCTATAACCCCGTTCTTAAAAACATCTCCTTTGAGATAAAGCAAGGGGAAATGATAGGTATAGTAGGTCATTCGGGGGTGGGAAAATCAACGCTTATCAACCTTTTAATGCGGCTTTACGATCCCACCTACGGATCTATAAAAATTGACGGAACGGATTTAAGGGAAATGTCGGCGGAATCTCTCCACAGCAAATTGGGAGTGGTTTTGCAGGAAACCTTCCTGTTTAACGGTACGGTAATGGAAAATATTGCCTATTCAAAGCCGGACGCCACCTTCGAGGAAATAATAAAAGCCGCAAAAATCGCCGACTGCCACGATTTTATAACAAGGCTTCCCGACGGCTACAACACCTATGTGGGCGAAAAAGGCTATAACCTTTCAGGCGGCGAGCGGCAGAGGGTTGCTATTGCAAGGGCGATTTTGAGAAATCCAAGTATTTTGATTCTTGATGAAGCAACCGCAAGCCTTGACACACAAACGGAAAAGCAGATTCAAACCGCTTTGAACCGCCTTATTAAAGGAAGAACAACCATTGCCATTGCACACCGTCTTTCCACTTTAAGCAGTGCGGACAGGCTTATAGTGCTGGACAAGGGCAGGGTGGCTGAAATCGGCACGCACACCGAGTTAATGGGCAGAAAGGGCGTTTATTACCGTCTTGTTATGGCGCAGAGAACCACCGCTGCCATAAAGGGCGCACAAATCAGCTGATTATCAGTTCTTAACCCATAAAGTAGAAGTAAACGGCACAAAAATTAAAATAACCATTTTGGCTTTTATCTTTCGTCAAAATGGTTATTATTTGTTATTTTTGTTTAATGCTAATTTCTAATCAAAAAATTCGTCAGTCAAAATAATAGATTTTAAATAAATCAGTATTGAAGTTGATTTATTTAATGCTTATCTGCCGCTTTAAATAAGGTAGACAATATCAAGCTCTATGCCTTGTCTAAGCTTTTACTGAGAAATACTCCTTGTTTCTCAAAATTTTATCCCGCAAAAGCAGAACTCCCCCTATTGATTTACAATAGGAGGAAGCTCTGCTTGTGGATAAAATTTTAAAAAAGAGAAGTTATGAATTGTAATCGTGAGTGAATAATTTAATAAATTACATATTCCGAAAAATATGAATTATTTCAATAAAATCTTTTTAATAATTGATTTTACTTTCTCTTCTTGGAGATAACTGTTGCAGCTGCTGCAAGTGCAGAAGGAACAATAGCTATAGCCAAACCTGTACCCTTGTTATCATCAGGACCTGCGGGCTTAGGTGCTGCTGTTGTAGCTGCGGGAGCGTTTGTAGCGGCAGGAGCGTTGGTAATAACGGGCTTCTCGGTAACTACAGGCTTCTCGGTTACTACGGGCTTCTCGGTTACTACAGGCTTCTCGGTAACTACAGGAGTCTTATCGGTTGTTACAACAGGCTCGGTTGTAACGGGTGCTGCGCTGCTTGTGGTTGCCTCGGCAGGCTGAGATGATGTAACAGGAGCTTCACTGCTTGTTGTTTCCTCAGCGCCGGTTGCTGTCTTAAATGTTATGGATTCAATATCAACCTTCTTAAGCTTATTACCGTCGTTTGTGTCTGTATATACGGCGCTGTCGGAAAGTACATATTTAATCTGGGTATTATCATCAGCGTAATAAGGATCTTCATCGATAACTGCATAAGTAAAGTTTTTGGGTACTTCAACAGTTGCCTTTTTGTTTGTGATGATTGCGTTTACTGTTTTATCGTCTGCACCGTTAACAGCACCTGTGAAGGTAACGGTTATATAACCTACAACATCGGGGTTCTGCTTAAATACGAATTCGAGCGTTCCGCCGTTAGCCATATCTCTAAGCTCGGATTTTTTGTATCCCTTAAATGTGATAGGAGAACCCTTGGGCTTATTATCAGAAACTGCCTTAGCATCGCTTGTAATCTTGCCGGCTGCGTTATCGCCGTTAACTGTTACGGAAACGCCTGCCTTAATCTCAGCGTCTTTCTTATACGCATCCTTTTTGTCTGTTTGGATTAAGCCTGTAACGGTAACCTTCATAGGAGTGCCGGGAGCCTTATTGGTAATTCCTGAAAATCCTGCGTTGGAAGATACGGGAATATCAATTTTATAGTCCGCCCATTTCCAAATACCGCTTTCAGCCTTTTCGTATGTTTTAGTCGCATTGCTCTTGTCAAAATACTCAACAACAACCTTGTAATCAATAAATCCGGGAGAACCGGTTGCTTCGCTCCATTGATTGGGCTTAAGCACAATTTCGAGATTGTCTGAATTTACAGTCGCAGCTACCTCTTTTGTAAATTCCACGTTATACTGATAATTCTCGCCTTTATCTTCCAATTTAAAATCGGTTGCAAAGGCACTTGCTACAAGCGACGTAGCAGCCACTGTAGCCGCTGCCGCACCTGCAAGTATTTTTTTGATTTGTTTCATAAATCAAAATCCTCCTTAAATTTTTTTAATTTAATTTTTTATTTATAGTATTGAACAAAACTTCGACACATTCCTGCAAGAACGTTTAAAGTTATGTTCAAAAAACTATCGCAAGTTGAGTTTTTTGCAAAAACTTATGGAAAAATTATTAAAATTCTGATATAATAATAAATGGGTATATCCTGCAATAATTGCTTTTTATCTTATTTTCTGCGCTATAATACCATACTTTGGGCAGCTATCATAACTGTGATTTTTTAATTAACTTTTTTCATCTTTATCTTTATATTGGCTAAAGCTATCTCAATTCCGCCTTGTCATTCAGCCTGAGCGGTTTTATTCGCTTTATTCTGCTATAATGCCTTTTTCGCCAATATTTTCATTGCAGCATCATATCTCGATTCTGAATTTCCGTCCAAGAAATCGAGATAGATTGAAATGAACGATAATGCCGCAATTATTTGTGAAGGACTTGAAAAAAGTTTAAAACTTATGAAACAACATATTTTATACATTCCTTATTCTTAATGAAACTATTATATGTTACTTTAATTAGTAAGTCAAGCCTAAATCTAAAAAAGTTTCACCTAAGATTAGTTTTTTCTAATTTTATTTATAAGATTTGTAAAAAACCGACGTGCGATTATTATAACAAATCTTTATACGATCGCACAAAAATGCGTCAATGCAGGTAAGAGTGGCTATACGAGCGTATTTATAGCTGCAAGGTTTGACTCGGCTTTTTTCTCACACGTTTATTATATCTAACTTTGATAATAAAGTCAATAGATTTAGTAAAACTTTTTTTATAATTGTTAGATTTTGGGAAGTTTCAACAAATATTAGAGGAATAATTGGAGGTTTTATGTTTTGGGAACGATATGTAGCTTTGTGCGCCCAACTTGATAAAGGGACGCCCAATAAAACCGCAAAACTAATCGGAGTGTCCAACGCCACCTGCACTAAATGGAAAAACGGCGCAATTCCCAACGGAGAAACGCTGATGAGAATTGCCCGTCATTTTGACTGTTCGGTAGATTATCTTCTTGGCAGAACAGATCAGCCGCTGCTGTTAACCCTTGATCAACAAAAGGAGGAGCAAGCTGACGGCTGTACAGTCCTTTCCCCGCAGCAGCAGGCGCTGATTGATCTTTATGATGAATTAGATCCGTTAAAGCAGGCTAAGCTGATTGTTTATGCGGACGAGCTTAAAAAATCATCATAACAAAGCACCCGAAACAGCTTAGGCTTATTTTTCCCAAGCTGTTTCGGGTATAAAAATATTTCACGCTTATAATCAAAATCCGATGTCCCCCGCCTTTTGCGGTAAGCAAAAGGCGGGGGACATCTTTGCAGCGGTTATAAACCGTCTAAATCTCACAATTCCAAAAGAGGGTCGCAGCAAAAGCAACAATTCCGCAGTATTAAAGTGAATCGGTATTAGTATTGGTGTTTTTATTCTCGGTTATATCCCAATCTTCTTTAATATAAGGGCTTGCGGCAGGAAAGCCTGTTGCGGTGCAAGGAAAGGCAAACATAGCATTATAGGGCATAGCGGTTACCGGGTCAATAAAGGGCTTTGTTCCGTCGGGCAGGCTGTATTCTTGATCCAAATGCTCCTTTTGCTCCAACTCGTCCAGCTGTCTGAACCTGTTTTCAGGCATTTTCTCATTTTTATCCATATTATTTCTCCTGTTAATTAGATTTACATTATTTTTTCCTAAATAACAAGAAAAATGCGGAGTATAAGCTTTATATTTTAAATAAGTAAGTTAAATATCGCAGGAAAAATATACCGTCTGTTATAATTCTCCACTTTCATACTCATAGATAATAATATGAACTTCAAATCAAGTATCAAAAAAGGAAAGCTGGGTATTTTCTTCGGTAGAAGTGTTATCCACATCAGCGTCCCAATCATCGTCAATGGGAATTGCGCCAAGCTTTATCAATTCGGTATTTCCCGTGTATTTCCTGCAGCTGCGGCAAAAAACGGGGCAATATTTGTTTTTCAATGCGTCGGTTGCTCCGCTCCAGGTGCCGCCCTTGTTATAATCGGATTTTACCGCCACTGTTGCCACCGACTGAGAGTAAATATATTTGTTTCTTTGCATTGCCATTCCCGCATTAAAGCCTGCACTTGGAACTGCTATAGATAGCATAAGCAGCTGATTGTTCTGTATTTTTGCGATAACCTCGCTGCTTCTTATTCTTCTTGCAAGAGAGTCGCAAATATACTCTACGCAAAAGCTGCCGTTTAAAACTGAGGCTGCCGCAGCCGCAGAGTCTACTCCCTTTGCGCCGCCTGAAACCACCCCATAGCCCTTTTGGTTTATCTTGCCCACTGTTTTTTCGGTAAAAGCTATATCCTCTTCTCCCACAGATCTTGAGCCCACAAAGCCGACTGTTTTATCTTCAAGCAAGGAGATATTTCCCGCATAGTAGAAAAGAGGGGGACATTTTCCCTTCAGCTTTGCTTTAAGCTGCTTTGGGTATTCCTTGTCGGCGCGCGTTACAATCCTTATTCCCATAGAGGACAGCTTGTCAAGCTGGAAGGCAAGACTTCCACCTCGGTCAAACAGCTTTTTTAACCGATCTGCTTCCTCTTCTCCATAGTCAAAATACATTTTCATATCATCATCGGATAAATTCAAAAGATCCTTTGGCTGAAGATTTTGGGCTATAAGCTTATCTGCTAATTTCGTCCATTCGGAAGGCTCTAAGGGGCGGCAGTCGTCTGAACACAAATGGCTGCACAATACCGTTATAGTGGAAGAATTATTATTCATTTCTCATTCGTCCTTTTTTGAAGTTGAAGCAAGAACATACGGGTAAACATTTTCCGCTCCCATTTCCGACAAAATACAGCCGCAGACTGTAAGCGTCCATTTAGAATCCACCATATCGTCCAACAGCAAAATGTTTTGCGGAGAGGTGAGATTTTCTATGGCTGAAAATGATCTCAGTGCGTTTTCACATTGAAAGCTGCTGTTCTCCATATCCTTCTGCTGTAATGAATCGGTTTTTCTTATCAGCGTAAGGCAAGGCAGGTTTAATTTTACCGCAAGCCTTTCTGCAAAATCCTCAACTATATTACTTCTAAGGGAGGGGACGAAAGTCAAAGCGGTTATTCCCTTTTCTTCAACAAATTCTGAAAGCAGCTCTGCGCTTTTTTCAACCAATTTATCACAAAAACGGTGATCCCTGTATTTTCCCTACTTAACCAATTCTCCGTAAACAGGCTGTCCGTAACGTGAAAGGCATATTCCGATTTGATTGGGCTTTTGGATTTTTCCTTTCTTATCGCCGAATGATGTGGCTGCCCATCTTTTTCTGGGAATAATATCAAAATGCTGACGCTGAAGATATTGCTCCGATTTTTTAAGATATTGATCCGAAACCTTGCTCGGAAATTCTTCATAGCCTAAGCAGTTGGCGCATATTCCGCATTTCTCGCTTGTGGGATCGTCAAGAGCGTTGACAATAAATCGGTTGTAGCAAAGGTCTGTATTAAGCATTTCAAGCATTTGCTCATAATCCCTTATCCGTTGTTCCGTGATTTTTCTGTAATGCTCCGAATTGTAATGAAATTCATTTACCGACGGAAAGTATTTGCTTCCCTCTTTATAAACAAACTCTTCATTAACAAGAAATTTAAGCGCATTGCTTATTTTTGTGTATGCAAAATTCAGTTTTTCCGCTATCTGATTTATTCCAACGCCTGTGTTATTTGCGTTTTCTCTGATATAATCGTAAACAGATCGGGAAATTTCCTCTTTAGGGAAAGCGGTTTCACGGAAATATTCAAGAATATCGGCGTCTTCCTTACCGTTCATAAGAAAAGTATACGCCTTGGGAATATTTCTGCCCGCTCTGCCTATCTGCTGATAGTAAGCTACAATGCTTGGCGGCGTTTGAAAATGTATTACAAAGGAAATATCCCCCTTGTCATATCCCATTCCCAACTTTACGGTAGCGACGATAACCTTGATTTTATTATCCATAAACAAGCTTTCGGTTTCTATGTTGTATTCGTTGTTATCGTCACCTCTATCGTCGTTTTCGTCTTTTTTGCCGCTGTAATAAGCTCTTGCGGATATGCCGTTTTCTGCAAGAAAGTATGCAATTTCATCACAGTCGTCACGAGTAAGGCAATAAACAATTCCCGATCCTTGTAATTTAGGTATATTTTCCAGCATCCAGCCGTAACGCTCCGTTTTATTGGCAAGCTTTAAAACCTGTATGGCAAGGTTATCTCGCATAAGCTCCCCTCGGGAAATAAACACCTCGCCGCCAAGCTGCCGGGTAAGATCGACAATAACCCTGTCGTTTGCCGTGGCAGTGGTGGCAAGCAAGGGAACGCCCGCAGGCATATTTTTTATAAACTTATTCAGTCTGCAATAATCCAAACGAAAATCGTGTCCCCAATCGGATATACAGTGTGCCTCGTCAATAACAAATAAACCTATATGGGTTTTGGAAAGCCTTTTTGAAACAATTTCGCTAAAAAGTGTTTCAGGCGTGGTAAAAACAATATCAATGCTGTCATTGGATATTTTACCGAGTATTTCTTCCTTTTCATCAGAAGTCTTAGTGCTGTTTAAAACCTCACATTTTAAACCGTACTCCGCCGCTGCCTCAATTTGGTTGCTCATTAACGCAAGCAAAGGGCTTATTATCAGCGTCGCTCCCTTTCCCGCCTCACGCAGCAGCTTTGTGCAGATAAAATACACCATACTTTTACCCCAGCCCGTGCGCTGAACAACTAAGGTGCGTTTGTTTTCAAGAATTGCTTTTACAGCCTCTAACTGTCCCGTGCGAAAATCCTTATCTTCTCCCAAAAAGCTGTGAAGAATGCTTTTCGCTTTGTTTTCAATATCCTGCAAATTAATCTTTTTATCCTTTTCAAGAATTTTAATATTCCGATTCAAACAATAAGCAAAATTTAATATAAAACAAAAAAGACTGTCAGAAAAATCAGCCTTTTTGTGAAAATAAAATGAATTATCTGTTGCTATAAGCCCAGCCGATTGGTATTATCAAGCGTATTGATTGGCTAAAGCTCCAAATATAGATACGCCTGCCGCCGCCAAAAGTATCATCAGCAAGATAAACAAGCCAATACCTATGGCTTCTACTATCAGCATTGCCCGACAGTAATTTTTCTTTGCCGTGGGCGTACCGTCGCTGAATGCCCATACAAATAATAAAATAAGGCTTATCAAATTAAAGCAAGTGGTTAAAATAATAGTTCCGACCCACTGTCCCACAGACATTTCCTGATTATTGACAGGATATTGCTGATACATAGGCTGAGCGTAATTCTGCTGATATTGGGGCTGTCCGTACTGCTGCATGGGCGCTTGCTGATAATTATTTGGAGCTTGCTGATTGTATTGTGGCTGCTGCTCTATGTACTGAACTCCGCAGCGAGGGCAAATATTCATATTATCATCGAATACATTGCCGCAATTTTTACAGGTTTTTGACATTTTATTTATCCTCCGAATATTTATTTCATATTACTGCTTATCACAAGTTTATCACATAACCGTAAAAAAGTCAAGTAAATTTGTTTTCAGAAATAATTGCAAAAAGCAGAGCAAGGCTATAACCTATTTTTAGCTTTTAGATTTGACGACAGAATCTTTGTCAGCCTTGCATAATACCAACCGTCGGAAGGTTTTTCTGAAAGCCGATAGCTGCGAATTATCGAAAGTGCAATTATTTTTCCTCCACCCCAAGCAATTTGTAAGCGGTTTTATACATTATTTTTTCTCTGTCGCTCTCTGATAAATCCAATTTCTCCATATTTTTAAGCTCCTCCTCAACGCTCCACATAGGATAATCCGTGCCAAACATAACCCTGTCGGGAGTAAATGCCTTTATATACTCCTTTGCCTGTCCGGGAGTGATTGCATAAAGAGAGCTGCTGGTGTCCACATACACATTGGGATTGTCCGCCAAGTATTTTTCTCCCTCGCTCCACTCACTCCAGCCGCCGAAATGAGCGGCTATTACAATAAGCCTTGGAAAATCCCTTAAAGCGTTGGCAAGCCGCTTTGGAGAAGAATAATCATATCTTGAATCCCCTGTGTGGAACAAAATAGGTATTCTGCCCTCCGCCGCCTCGTAAATGTCATACGCCTTGCGGTCGTCTATTTTAAAAAGCTGGAAATCAGGGTGCAGCTTTATTCCTTTAAGCCCCATGCCGATTGCCCTGTCCACCTCCGCCTGTATCTGCTTTTTCTCCATTTGGGGGTGCAAAGAGCAAAATCCCACAAACATATCCGGATATTCTTTAACGCTGCTTGCGATAAAATCGTTAATATGCTCTGTCTGTGCGGGATTTGTAGCTACCGACTGTACCAAGCAGCCGTTTACCCCCACTTTTTTGTACAGCTCCATAAGCGTTTTCACCGAGCCGTCAAATTCCATATGCAGTCCGTAAAACTTGCCTATGTTTTGTGATGCTTTAGCCGCTATTTTTTCGGGGAATATATGACAATGTGCGTCAAAAATATTCAATTTGAATTGCTCCTTTTTGTTTAATATTAGACAGTTAAGTTATGTGGGTTTCGCACACAAATTTAAATTTGCACTGCACAGCGGCACTGCTTATCCGTCAACTGCACAATGTAAAATGTCAACTGTTTTAAGGTAATTTGCAGATTATTTAATATTTTATTCAAACAACACCGCACTCCGATTAACAAAGTGCGGTGATTGGCTTTTTTTTGATAATATCACTTAATTAAATAACGGGAGGAAAATCTCCGTTTTGAGTTGGAGTTTGAATAGTATCGGAAGTATTTGCGGAAGATTGGGGATTTACAGGCTGCGAGCTTTGTTCGCTTACCGAATTATCGTTGTTTTGGTTATTGCCGTTATCGGAATCGTCAGCTTCAAACTGCAATTCGCCCTTCATCAGCTTTTCAAAATCCACTCCGTCAATCTTTTCAAACTTCATAAGATATTTTGACAGCAGATGGACTTGATCCTTATGACAATTAAGAATATCCTTGCACTTTTCGTAAGCGGTTTCAATCAGCTCTCTTACCTCTGCGTCAATCTCGGCGGCAATATTCTCGGAATAATTCCTGCCCTGAGAATAATCACGTCCCAAGAACACCTCCGATTCGTCGTGACCGTACACAACAGGACCTAACTTTTCGCTGAAGCCGTATCTTGTCACCATACTCCTTGCCACCTTAGTAGCACGTTCAATATCGTTGGACGCACCTGTGGAAATATCGTCAAGGAATATTTTTTCGGAAACACGTCCGCCCAAAAGGGTGATAATGTTCTCCTCCATTTGAGTTTTGCTGACAAAGCTCTTATCGTGTTCGGGCAATGACATTGTGTAGCCGCCCGCCATACCTCTTGGTATAATGGAAACCTGATGCACCTTATCCTGAGAGGGACAGTAATAAGTGCAGACTGCGTGTCCCGATTCGTGATAAGCGGTGAGCTTGCGTTCCTTTTCGGTAACCACTCTTGATTTCTTTTCAGGACCTGCCACAACCTTAATTGTAGCCTCCTCGATGTCCTCTTCTATGATAGCTCGTCTGTTTGCTCTTGCAGCAAGCAAAGCCGCCTCGTTTACAAGGTTCTCCAAATCTGCGCCTGTAAAGCCTGCGGTAGATTTGGCTATGGTGGGAAGGCTGACGTCTGCGGACAGCTTTTTGTTTCTTGTGTGAACCTTCAGTATTTCCTCACGACCCTTTATATCGGGATAGTTAACCACGATCTGACGGTCGAAGCGTCCCGGACGAAGCAGTGCGGGATCGAGAATATCACGTCTGTTAGTGGCGGCGATAATAATAATGCCTTGGTTTTCGGAAAATCCGTCCATTTCCACAAGCAGCTGGTTTAAGGTCTGCTCACGCTCGTCGTGACCGCCGCCAAGACCCGTGCCTCTCTGACGTCCCACTGCGTCGATTTCGTCTATAAATATAATGGCGGGTGTGTGCTTTTTTGCCTGTTCAAACAAATCTCTTACACGTGATGCACCGACACCCACAAACATCTCCACAAAGTCAGAGCCGCTTATGGAGAAGAAGGGAACGTTTGCTTCCCCTGCGACCGCCTTTGCAAGAAGTGTTTTACCTGTACCGGGAGGTCCCATAAGCAAAACACCTTTTGGCACTCTTGCGCCCAAATCAAGGTACTTTTTGGGATTTTTCATAAAGTCGACGATTTCCGCCAACTCTTCCTTTTCCTCGTCTGCGCCTGCCACGTCTGCAAATGTTACCTTTTTACCGTTGGCGGGCTGATTGTGAGTATTTGCCTTGGAGAATTGGCTCATCTTTGCTCCGCCTGTCGCCTGCCGCATAATGAAGAAGGTAAAGCCTATCATCAGCGCCGCTATCAGCAAATACGGCAAAAAGCTGGTAAGGAAAGAGTTGTCTGCAACGGGAATATAGTCCTCAACAAGCGGGCTGTCGGGATATTTCTCGTTGTACTTGTCACGGTATGTCTGTCCGTCCTCAAAATTGCTGTACAAATCATTGACAAACAGGTTGGGATACGGAACATAGTAAATTCTGTCCGCATTTTCCCCTACAAGCCTATAAGTCAGCTTTCCCGAATTTAAATCAAGGGTGTAGGAGGAAACCTCTAATTTGTCAAAATGGTTCATAACGGTAGAATACGGTTCAACCAAAGCCTTTGGGGTAAGTGAATTTAAAACGGAAATCAGTCCGACTATAAGTAAAACCACTATTATTATATAAATAAATGTTCCCTTTCTTTTATCCTGCATACAATTCCGCCTTTCGTTTTACACTTTTTTATTATACTATTATAAATATATATTTGAGAGATTACTTAATCCTTACTGTAGACGCTGCGTTTTAATACACCTATGTACGGCAGATTTCTGTAATTCTGAGCATAGTCAAGACCGTAACCCACCAAAAATTCATTTTCCGCATCAAAGCATTTGTAATCCGCTTTTAAATCAATAGTCCTCTCCACCTGCTTATCCAAAAGAGTACAGATTTTCAAAGAAGCGGGTTTAAGCTCCAATATCCTTTTGCTGACGGTGCTTAGGGTGAGGGCGGTGTCAAGTATATCCTCCACAAGAATTATGTCCCTGCCCCGGGCATGAGTGCCCAAAGCGTAATCTATATCGCTGTCCATATCTATTACACCCGAGGAAGTGGCTTTCAAGCCATAGGAGCGGGCAGATAAAAACGCAATCTGTACGGGAATGTCAATGGCTCTTATCAAGTCGGAAAGGAAAATCACGCTTCCCTTTAGTATTCCCACCAAAAGAGGATTTTTGCCCTCGTAATCACGAGAAATTTGCGCTCCAACCTCTTTCACGCGATTTTTCAGCTGTTCCTCGGAAAAAAGAATGCGTTCAACATCTTCATTCATAGTTATATCTTCCTTTGTATTAAAAATAATTTTAGTTATTTAATCATTATAACACAGATTATTAAAAAAATCAAATACTTTTATGAAAATCAAGTGTCGGATATGCGATAATTTTGATAAATCAGCTTGATTTCGGCTTTTCCTTTTTTCACAACGGCAAATTTGTTCTTTTCAAGGTTTATTTTGCCGCCGCCCCTTGCTATTATCCCACAAAATCCGTTTATTCTCAAAGCTGTGGGTTCAACGCCCTTTTCCCAAAGCATAAGAGAAACCGCTCTTGCTAAAATGGGATTGGGCAAAACGGCAAGCTTTTTGGTATTATATACGCCCTTTTCTATTCTGCAATCATCGAGGGAGGACCTTGCCATTTCCTCCAAAAAATCATTTTCCTGCCTTAAATTACAGCTCATACGGCTTATTCCCCGATATAAGGAGGGGTTCATTTCAAGCAGCTTAGGCAGTATTTCCAATCTCACCTTGTTCCTTGAATAATCGGTGGAAAAATTGGTTTTGTCGGTAACATATTGTAAACCGTTTTCTTTGATATATTCTTCTATTTCCTCCCTTGTGACGTTAATAAGCGGTCTGATATAATTTTCTCTTACGGGAGGAATACCGCACAGTCCTTTTAAGCCTGTGCCTCTTACAAGATTTAAAATAACCGTTTCTCCGTTGTCGCAAGCGTTATGTGCGGTAGCGATTTTTACGCTTGCACAGGTTTCTTCAGTATTATTCTGACTATTCTGACTATCTTGACTGTTTTGACTATTCTGACTGTCTTGACTATTTTCCTTAATTTCCGCCGCCATTTTTGCAAAAGCGGAATATCTAAGCTCTCTGGCGGTTTCCTCAATGCTTTTGTGCTTTTTTGCCGCTTCTCTTACATCTATGGAAAACACCTTCAAAGGAATATCCAGCCGTTTGCAAAAATATTGGGAAAAAGCCTGATCGCTGCTGCTGTCCTCACCTCTTAAATTATGATTAACGTGGCAAGCGAACAGCTGTATTTTAAGAATATCTTTAAGCCGATTAAGACAGTGAAGCAGGGTTACGCTGTCCGCTCCTCCGCTTAATCCCACAATAACCTTGTCATAAGGCTTTAGCATATGATAAAGCTTTATTGTATCCAATATTCTTTCCAATATTTTTTCCGATACTGTTTCCGATATTATATGCTTATTATCAAAAATATTTTTATTATCCATGAGTATGATCAACTCCGGTAAAGCGGGTGTATTGTCCGTCCCAATTCATAGGCACAGTGCCTAAGCTGCCGTGACGGTTTTTTGCAACTATACATTCGCAGGCATTGGGATATTCCGCCTCTTTGTTATAATATCCGTCACGATAAAGAAATATCACTATATCGGCGTCCTGCTCAATAGATCCCGAATCCCTTAAATCGGAAAGCAAGGGGCGCTTATCGGGACGCTGCTCGGTACCTCTGGTAAGCTGGGAAAGGCAGATTACCGGAACATTTAATTCCTTTGCCAAAATCTTTAAGTTTCTTGTGATTTCGGTAATTTCCGCCACACGGTTTCCGTCCCGCCTGCCTGTGGACATCAGCTGCAAATAGTCTATTATTACAAGCCCCAAATTCTTCATTCTGCGCAGCTTTGCCTTCATCTCGCCAATAGCGATATTTGCGGTATCGTCGATATATATTTCCACCTGAGAAAGCACGTC
>CAZRRT010000030.1:0-21444 GCA_964602605.1 uncultured Ruminiclostridium sp. | reverse complement strand
GCAAAGCAATTTCGAGGTTCAGTGGGGGATTTTACCCCCACTGAACCTAAGATTGGAGACTTTGCTTGCAAAGTCTCTTAAACCGTGCCGCCTAAGAGGCGGGGGACATCTTTGCAGCGGTTATATGTTGCCAATTAGGCGTACAAATCAAGATTGTAAAAGATTACAAACCGTTATTTGTTATATAGTTGCAATTTTATGTGAAATCTGCTATACTATAAAAATAGAAAATAAGAAAATATAAAAATCTGCTATCGAATAAGGAAAAAACAATGGAAGAACATAAAGATATTTATTGCCAAAGCTGTTTAAAAGGATTTTCAGAAAACGAGGATATAGTTTACTGCCCTGTCTGCGGTGCACCCGTTCATCGCTCCTGCTGGGAAGAAAAAGGCGGCTGTCCTTATGAGGATAAGCATAAAGACGGCTTTGTTTACCAATATCCAAAAGATAATATTCCCGACAATAATACAAAAGCAAGCTCCGATATAAATGTACAAAATGACAAAAAATCGGAACATAATACAAACAGTTATCCAAACAAGCCTTTGTTTGAAGATAACAAAGAGGATCGGGAACAAAACTTTTCGGATTCGTCGGATTCGTCGGATTCCGATTATATGCCAAATATTCTGAAAGAGCTTCTTGACGTTCAAAACAGGGATAATATGTCGGACGAGGATTTGGAAAAGGAATACGGAGAAAAAAAGTTTGACGGTGTAAGCGCAAAGGAAATGGCTTGTTTTTTAAACGTTAACGATTCCCAAAAGCTGTACCGCCTTGCATTTTTCAAGCTTATGATAGCAAGCGGAAAAAAGGTAAGCTTTAACTTCTTTTCGGGAATTTTAAATCCTTACAATCAGCTGTACAAGGGTATGATGCCGTTGGGAATACTGCTTACCCTGATTAACTTTGTAACGGGCTTTCCCAATATAATCGCTTATTACTACACATTTTTCAAAGCTGAAACGGAGGCTTCCGCCTTAATCGGCAGCACCGCTTTCCTTTCCGCCGCTCAGTTTTTGGGCTTTATACAATTCGCTTTGGTTATTTTGATGACACTTTTCGGAGATTATCTGTATTCCTGCTATATGGTTAAGAAAATCAAAAAAATACGCTCGAGATTTTCCGACGACAACTCGGAGGAATATTTGACGGAATTGGTGTATGCGGGACGTCCAAAGCCATTGTTGGTAGTAATCGGAATTCTTGCTCAGTGTATACTCGCAGCACTTGCCGTTCTTCTTTTACATCATTTTCAAGTATAGTTTTTTAAAAACAGTATAAAACAATTAAAAGCAGCGTTAAAAATATTCTTACAAAAGATAGTTTTAAATAAGCAAGAAAGGAACGGCAGAAAATGGAAAAAGTCGGACTGCTTGACCGAATATACGGCAAGGTGGGACACAGAGGAATTAAATTTTTCCTTTATCTCGCCTTTTTAGGACTGCATACGGCAATTTCCGCCGCTTCCTATCTTCCCTCTATCGAACCTAACGAGTTCAGCGTGGCGGCTCTTGCGAATATGTTCTGCGGCGGAGATTGGACTGCTGCTATGAGCAAAAGCAGCTATTATTACGGTTTTTTGCAGTCGTTTTTATATCTTCCCGCTATGCTGCTTACAAAAGACCCGTACGCCCAATACCGCATTATGATCATAATAAACGGTATTATAATGAGCTTTGTGCCGGTAATAGTCTATTCCTGCACCCTTATGCTGGGAGTGAAAAAGCCGTGGCAGTCTATATCGGCGGCGATTTGCTCCGGCGGCTATATGTCGCTGATGATACACAGCAAATTTATATGGAATGAAACATTTGCTATGTTTTTTCCCTTTTTGCTGCTGTACCTTATGCTTAAAACCGACAGTGCAGAAAAGAAAAGCGGAAAAAAGTTTCTTTCCGTTCTTATGGGAATGTTGGCGGGAATATCGTTTTGCGCACATCAGCGGCTTTTTGCAATGATTTTGGCATTAAGCCTGACTTTGATTATCTCCAAGCTTGTATTAAAGAGAAAATCCTTTTATTTAAGCTATTATTTTATCTCCCTTGCCATTTTTTTCAGCTGCGGATTGTTTGCCAATTACTTATTGCAGCAGGAATTGTGGGGAGTAAGCAATCCCGCCTTAATGCACAACACCGCCGAAAACTTTTTTGCTGCCCTTCCCCAAATAATGGAGCAGGGCGGATTAAAAAGATTCTTCATCTCTCTGCTGACACAGGTTTATTATTTTATCTGCGCTTCATGGGGACTTGGAGCTTTGGGAATCGCCATACTTGTGCTGGTAACCGCAAGGCTTATCTCCTCCAAAATTAAAAGGAAAAAGCACGAGGAAGAGGTTAAGCCCCTTTTCGGCGGAGAAAGAACGGTTTTTTTGCTGTACGCTGCTTTTCTCACCTTATTTATGCTGTTTATCAGCGTCTGCTACCGATTCGGAGCGGATAATTTCTACACAAGTCAAAGCACAATGCTGTTCGGAAGATATTTAGACGGCGTTATACCCTTTACTATAATGTTGGTGATGATTTTTGCCTATACCGAGGATTTGGTTATCAACGAAATACTTGGCGGGGTGGTTTGTTCCGGCGTTGTGTATGTGCTGTTTTTCTTGACGGGACGGCAGATTGTGCTTAATGCAACCTCTGCCTCCATTAGCCCTATGCTGTGCTTTTATCCCACTATGTTCGGGGAAAGCACCTCCTCCCTTATATCCTCCACCGGACTAATTGCCAATGTCAGCTGTTCCCTTTGCGTTTTGGCTGTGCTGCTAGTTATCGTTTCCTGCTCCAAAAGGCTTAAAAACGCTATTATCTCGGCAGTGGTTTTGATTATTACAATATACTCTCTTTCATTCGGAGTTTTTTATTATCTTCCTCTTTCAAGAACGGAAAGCGTAAGCAAAAATTCCGAATATGTGCAGCTTTCCAAATATCTTTTCAACAGCAGCGAAGCCCCTCCCGTAACCGCATACCGCTGCGGCAGAAGCTGTCTTATGTCGGTGCAGTACCTTAATCAGCATATTAAGCTTACCGCCGCCGAAAATATCTCCGATTTAAAGGAGGACACATTTATTTTAGTTCCCTCCGATGTGCAGATAAGATTTGACGGTCAAAGCCGAGTGGTATTCGTATTGCTTAACGAAACGGAACATTACCGCATATACGCTTATGGGGAAAGAGCAAAAGCCTATGCACAGGCTCAAAGCGGAAATGAAGAACCTGCGGAAACAACCTCTGCGGCTTCTTCAATAACCACAGCCTCTTCAACATCTGCAATATCTTCAGCATATCCGCAAACAGCTCCCGCAACCAATAATTTATCACAAAATTCCACCGAATAAAATATACAGTGCATCTCTAAAAGCCTTGTTTGAGGTAAAATTGCCATAGCACACCCCTCTGCTGCGTTAAAATTTCTCACAGCGTACACGGTCTTGGTTTATCAGTTTTCCTTATATCTGATATACTCCGTCGATTTTCCTTTTTAAAACCGTTTTTTAGAGATAACCTACAGATTTTCAGAGAATTTAAGAAAGGTAACAACAGGAAAATGCCAATAATAAAAAAGAAAGCAAAACAGGTTAATCCCGCAAGAACGCTTATTTTAAGTCTGTTTGTTACAATATGCGTCGGCTCGGCTCTGCTTTGTATGCCTTTTTCCTCCAAAAGCGGACAGTGGACGGATTTTATAGACTGTCTGTTTACCGCCACCTCCGCCACCAGCGTAACGGGCATCGCTCTTATGGACACATTTTCATATTGGAATATTTTCGGGCAGACCGTTATTATGATGATGATTCAAATAGGCGGCTTGGGCTTTGTCACTTTGGTTACTTTTTTTAACTACGCTTTGGGAAAGAAAATGGGACTTATGAAAGCCACCGCTGTAGCGGAGGAGGTAAGCTTTGGAGGAATTGTCGGGGCAAAGCGGCTGTTTATCCGAATCGTAAAATACACCTTTGCTATTGAAATTGCGGGAGCGGCGTTATTGGCAATTACATTTGTGCAGAAATACGGCGGCTACGGAATATATGCGGCGTTGTTTTTATCTGTTTCCTCCTTCTGCAACGCAGGCTTTGACGTACTTAGTGCAGGGGGAGAGGGCGCAAGCCTGAACGATTTCAGCGGACAGCCGCAGGTGCTTTTGGTTATGGCGGCGCTGATTTTTTTAGGCGGTATCGGCTTTGTGGTATGGGACAATTTAGCCAATTTAAGAAAGACGAAAAAGCTGCTGATGCACACCAAATTAGTGCTTTATGTAAGCGGAATAATGATACTTATCGGCTTTATCATATACTTAATTGTGACGCTTACCGACTTGCCTCAATTCAGTGAAATGGGACCGGGAGAAAAAATTTTGGACTGCTTTTTCGCAAGTATATCTTCAAGAACGGCAGGCTTCAGCGTTGCCAATCTGCCTACCGCCAATGACTTTGCGAAGATTTCCACAACGGTTTTGATGTTTGTGGGAGCAGCTCCCGGATCAACCGCAGGCGGGGTTAAGGTTACCACTGTCGCCCTGCTTTTCGCCACTGTTATTGCCGTAATTAAAAACCGAGAGGAAACGGAGATATTCGGACACCGAGTTCCAAAAAAGCTGGTGTATAAGTCGATTACGGTAATGTTTTTGTCGGTGCTGTTTATAATAATCTCCTTTGCTGCCATATATCTTATGAATCCTCAGCTTCCTGAGCTTGACATACTTTACGAGGTGATTTCCGCCTTCACCACCACCGGCTTTTCCGCAGGCATTTCAAGCGAGCTTGGAATTGCTTCAAAACTTGTTATGTGCTTTACTATGTTCGTGGGAAGAACAGGGCCTGTTTCCCTGCTGCTTTCCTTTACAGGTGAAAAGGGCAAGGATAAAAAGAAACAGATACTGCCCGAATGTGAGCTTTTAATAGGCTGATTGGGTATTAAGATTTATGCAGCATATATTTCAATATTTTAAGCAAGAAATTTCTGCTTAGTTTGAGGGCGGAATTTACAACAGGTGTTTTATGATTGAACAATTTGATTTAAACGGCGTAAAAATATATGTGGACGAAAATCATCGTTTTGGCACAGACGCAGTTTTGCTGGCGGATTTTGCTTCGCCATTGCCAAATATGACAGTGTGCGATTTATGCACGGGCTGCGGTATTATCCCGCTTTTCTTTTGCCGAAGCAAGCCGCCTAAAAAAATATACGGAGTGGAGCTGCAAAACGACGCTTGCCTATTGTTCCGAAAATCAATAACAGAAAACAAATTGGAAGAAAAAATTATTGATGTAAACGCAGATTTAACCGACTTAAATAAGCTTAAGGAGCTTATTCCTCAAGGCAGTATGGATATGGTGACGGTAAATCCCCCTTATTACAAGGAAAATTCGGGAAAGGAGCGGCTTTCAAGGCAGCAGAGAATCGCAAGGCACGAAATAGCCTGCTCTTTGGAGCAAGTGATAAAGGCAGCGGATCTTCTGTTGAAATACGGCGGCGTTTTAAAAATGTGCCACCTGCCCGAAAGATTGGGGGAAATATTCTTCCTTATGACAAATCAGGGAATACAGCCCAAAAAGCTTACTCTTGTATGCAATAAGCAGGGCGAAAAGCCTTGGCTTGCTCTTGTAAGCGGGAAAAAGGGCGGCAGGACAGGACTTGAGGTTACCGAAAGCTTTGTTATGAGAGAGGATAGCGGGGAGTATACTTGGGAAATGAATAAAATATATAAAATGTAAGAATATGTTCCGATACAAAATCAAAGAAAGGAGAATTTATATGGAAAGCACAGCTGTAAAAGAAATTGTGTCCGAAGCAACATTAAGAAATTGGAAAAAGCTTAACACCGTTTCAGAAGACAGACTTACAAAACGAGCAAATAAAATTCGATCCACAAAAAGAATTCTCCCTTTGGAATATTTTTCTCACAAAGAAAATCTTGGTTTTGTCAATGAAATTTTAGATATTTCAAAAAGTAAAAAGATTTCCGCCGATTCTGCGGTTCTTTCCTTGGGAACTCTAATTTTAAAGAGAATAGGTATTTACTCATTGCCGTATGTGCAAAATGTATTGGGGGAATACCGCAATATCCCTTTAATAAACGATTTTAATAATATAGAAATTCCAAAAGACGAAGCCGATTTATTGGGACTTGTTTATCAGTGCTTTTTAAATGAAGGGAAAAAGAACAAAATCGGTTCATATTACACTCCAAAAACAGTTACTGATAATATGACGAAAAACCTTGATTTTTCAAAGGGACAGATTTTTCTTGACCCCTGCTGCGGCAGCGGCGCATTTTTGTTAAGCTGCCATACAGATAATCCACAGCAGCTTTACGGCATAGACAGCGACAAAACTGCGGTGATGATTGCAAAAATCAATATGCTGTTAAAATATCCTCAACATCAATTCAAGCCTCATATATATTGCTGCGATTTTTTAGAGGAAAATTCCTTTTTCAATTTCTGCGAAATTTTTAATACAGAGTTTGATTATATAGCTACAAATCCGCCTTGGGGCGCACTTGCCAAATCCAAAGAGTTTTACTTTGGAGATGTAAAGGAAACCTTTTCCTGCTTTTTTATTAAGTCAAGCAAAATGTTAAAACACGGCGGAAAAATACGATTTTTATTTCCCGAGGCGATTTTAAATGTAAAAAGCCATAAAAATATCAGACAATATATTTTAAACAATTTAAATTTAATAGCCATAACCGCATATAACAGCTCATTTACGGGAGTTGTCACCAAATATGTGGATATTGAGTGCGAAAACACAGGAAAAAAAGCAGAAAACGATGTTTTCAGATACTCTGACAATAACGGCAATAATCATATTATTCCCATAAGCTCGGTATACGAAAGCGAAAATCTTGTATTAAACATTATCAGCCAAACGGACAGCCGTATAATCGAAAAGGTCAACAGTAAAGGATTTTATTTTCTAAACGACAGCCGATGGGCTTTGGGAATAGTAACGGGAGATAATAAGAACAAGCTGTTTTCCGAAAAGAAAAAAGGAAGCGAAAAAATATACACGGGAAAAGAAATAACTCCTTACACTTTAAAAAAAGCAAATAATTATATAATTTATGACAGAAAAAATTGGCAGCAGGCTGCAAAAGATGAATTGTATCGGGCAGATGAAAAATTGGTGTATAAATTTATATCAAAAAAGCTTGTTTTTGCCTATGATGACAGCAAAAGTCTTTTTTTAAACAGTGCTAATATCCTGATACCCAATATCCCGGGAATGAGCATAAAAACAGTTATGGCTTTTTTAAATTCCGAGCTGTTTCAATTTTTGTATATTAAAATGTTCGGAGAGGTAAAGGTATTAAAAGGAAATTTATGCCAGCTCCCCTTTCCCCGTTTAACATCTGATGAAGATTCCGAATTTTCTTTATCGGTTGACGAGATATTAAAGGGAAATAACGCAAAAATAGTCGAATTGCAGAATAAAATCAATGAATTTTACAGATTATCAAATGAGGAAATAAAATATATAAGAGGCGTACTAAATGGAGATACTGATAAATGAACTGAAAAAAGAGCTTGCAAAAATGAATGGCAAGGATAAAAATAAATACAAGCTGTCAGATACAGACCTTGAAAGGCTCTATTCGGTATATCCCTTCAACAAATTTGAATATATCATAAGTCACTTAATCGGAACAAAAACCATTACTTTAGAACAGTATTATGATATGCGAAGCAGATATTTGAAAAGAAACAAATACTTGTATTTATATGAAATAACCGCACCCAGAACCTTTGGCGAAACTTGGGCACAGAGGCACTTAAACGAGGTTGTACCCGAGCTTGAAAGACCGTCCGCAAAATACGATTCCCATTATTCAGGACAATATGATTTTTGGTATAACGGTATAAAAATTGAAGTTAAGGCTTCAAGAGCGGTAAAAAGGAAAAGCGGTGATCCACTGATAATAAAGGCACTTTCAAGCAACTCCAAGCACGGCTTTGATATGAATTTTCAACAGATAAAACCAAGCTGCTGTGATGTGTTTGTATGGATCGGAGTATGGAGAGATGTAATCAGGTATTGGGTGCTTTCCTCTGATGATGTGAAAAACAACAAATACTATTCAACGGGTCAGCACAGAGGAAACAAGGGAGAGGGACAGCTTTGGATAAAGGAAACAAATATCAACGAATTTTCCGTTTATGAAACACAGGTAAGGAATATACTGAAAAAAATAATCATAAAGGGAAAAAAATACAATTAAGACGTATAAAATTACTTTGGAAGCTTCATTTACCATTCGGCACAATCCCTCATTATAAAGAAAGGACAAAAATTGGGCAAGCTATACATTGTTGGAACGCCTATCGGGAATTTGGGGGACTTTTCCCCAAGGGCGCAGGAAATATTAAAGGAAGTGGATTTCATCTGTGCGGAGGACACAAGAGTCACCGCCGTTCTGCTATCCAAATTCGGAATAAAAAAGCAGATGATAAGCTATCACGAGCATAATGCAAAGCAAAGAGGACAGGAGATTCTGCCAAGGCTGCTGGAGGGGGAAAGCTGCGGGGTAGTAACCGACGCCGGTATGCCCTGCATAAGCGATCCGGGAGAGGAAATAGTAAAGCTTTGCGTCGAACACGGGGTTGAAGTGATTACCGTTCCCGGACCTACGGCGGCTATGTCGGCTTTGGCAATCAGCGGACTTAACACAAAGCGGTTTTGCTTTGAAGGGTTTTTAAGCGTAACAAAAAGAATACGCAGGGAGCATTTAAATCAGCTGAAGCCGCTGCCACAAACCCTTATATTTTATGAAGCTCCCCATAAACTGAAAACCACCCTTTCCGATCTTTTGGAAACACTTGGGGACAGAAAAATCAGTCTTTGCAGAGAGCTTACAAAGGTTCACGAAGAGGTGATAAGAGGCAGTATCTCGGAAATGATTGAGTATTATAATATCAACGAACCCAAAGGCGAATATGTGTTGGTTGTAGAGGGCGCAAAGGAGGAAGAAGGAGAAAACTTCACTTTAGAGCAAGCGGCTGAAATCGTGCAGCAGCTTATGGAGCAGGGAATGAAGCCCTCCGACGCATGCAGAGAAGCTGCAAAACAAACAGGCTTAGGAAAATCGGAAATATACCGCAAGGTTTTGAGAAAGGAATAATTATGAACACTACTAACAAAAAGAACAAATTGACTATCATCTTGGCAATAGGAGCAATATTGGCGGCTGTGGCGGTTTTGATATTCAAATTGGGACAGCAGTCCGCAAACGGCGCAAATTGGGGCGAATACGATGATTACGGCTGGTCATAAGCTTTGAAAAGATTTCTTTTATTTGTATTGATAGGGACAATATTGGTGCTGATTTCCATAGGGCTTATTATTTATTTTGATCCCTTTCGCTCCGCCTTTGACAAGATTTTCGTCCAACAAGACTATGAACCCTTGGGGAGCATTGAGTTTAATTACATTTGGACGGACGAAACGGAGGGAAAAGCCCTTGATAAAGCTTCAATCCCCGTAAAAATGATCGAAAGATATTTTGAATGTATTTACACTGCCTTTGGAGAAAAGGACGCCGACTGCGGTTCTGCGCTTTCAAGCCTTTACGGCAGCGGCTGCGCAGAAATTCCTTACGATTTGGCGGCGATTAGCTCTTGCTCCCAAAGATTAAAAGTGACAAAAATAGATCTTTCTGCTAAAAGCGCAGCTCTTCATTTGTTTGTGGAAAGCATTGTGCCTATAGGAAATGAAGGCACTATCATTTCCTTAAGACAAAGCACCGAGGTTGTTTTTAATTCCTTAAAGGGTATAGTCAGCAGCGATGGAATATATACCCATACCTTTGTAATCGAACATAATGGAGGCAACTATTACATATCCTCTCACGAATGTTCGGAAGGTATGTGGAAATATTCAAAAAACGCTTTGAACAGCCTGTGCAATTCAGACAATCCCTCTTATGAGCTTTTGTCGGAACAGCTTAAGGTTTTCCGCAAAATACTGCCCTCTAAAATAAGTGAAATCTCTGCTTTAATATCCGCAAAGGGCTATGATAAATTTTCAGAGCCGCAAACGGAATACAACAGAGAGGGAGCGGCTGAATATGCTTTAAAATGGACAAGTCCCGTATTTGAAATGCGAAATACGGAACGCTGGAAGGATTACGAGGACGACAGCGTAAACTTTGTTTCTCAGTGCATATATGCGGGGTTAGGCAAAATGGACAGCAGGGGAAGCTATGTCTGGAAATGGTTTGATCCTATGGTAGATTTGGAAAGCCCAAACAGCGGCTGTTCAAATACTTGGCTAAAGGCGGAAAATTTTTGGACCTACTGCTCGGTAAACGGAGGAAACGGCATAAGCTGTTCTACGGGAGCAGGCGGCGGTCAGCTTGAAAAAGGCGACGTAATTCAGCTTATGTTCAATGACAAGGCTGTTTCGGAGGTAATCGTCACCGATGTTGTGAAAGATGTTAAAGGAAACAAATTGGATTTCCTTGTAACAGGTCACGACAGTGATTTTGTCAATTATCCCCTTAGTCTTGTTCACTGCGACGGAATGAGGTTTATTAAAATTTTGGGCTTTAATGAACAGCAGATGTGAAAAAATTAAATTCTTTGACAGATTCCATATCAAAATTAAACAAGTAATTAAAAAGGTATTGTTATGAGCTTTGTAGAATTAAAAGACGTATGTAAGCGTTATAAGGTAGGAGAAATTACTATTTCCGCCGCAGACAATATAGAGTTTTCCATAGAAAAAGGACAGTTGGCTATTGTTTTGGGACCGTCGGGTTCGGGCAAAACCACCGTTCTTAACCTTTTGGGTGGAATGGATACTGCCGACGGAGGAAGTATTTTTGTGGACGGAAAGGATATAGCAAAATACGACCGAAAGCAGCTTATCGGTTACCGCAGAAACGAAATAGGCTTTGTGTTTCAGTTTTACAATCTTATACCCAATCTTACCGCTAAGGAAAACGTGGAGTTGGCGGCGCAGACCTGCACCGACTTTATACCCGCTTTGGATATTTTGGAGCAGGTGGGACTGAAGGACAGACCCAACAACTTTCCCTCTCAGCTTTCAGGCGGCGAACAGCAGCGTGTGGCTATCGCAAGAGCATTGGCAAAAAAGCCCAAGCTGCTGCTTTGCGACGAGCCTACCGGCGCACTTGATTACAATACGGGAAAGCTTATCTTAAAGCTGCTTCAGGATACTTGCAGGCAAAGCGGAATGACGGTTATTTTGGTAACTCACAACTCCGCAATAGCGCCAATGGCAGACAGAATAGTGTATCTTAAAAACAGCAAAGTCGTAAAAACAGAGGATAATCCAAATCCCACTCCTGTTGAAGATATTGAATGGTAATGGGATTATCGGCTATTTTGTTCTGCAAAAGTAATTATAAAAACAGAGGATAACGTAAAAACTCACTTTAAAAATATTGAAAATAGATTGACAAAAAAGATAAAAATAAATAAACGGTAACAAGACAAAGAAAGGCACATAATGGAAAATCAAGTAAATTTCATTTCCCAAATAAGGCAGTTATCGGAAAAATACAATATAAAAGAGCTGTTGGAAAAATCGGCAAATTCGGATAAAAACGAAAAAGAACCGCTTTTCGCCGCAGTTTGTATTGCCTGCAAAAAGGGATTAAACCAAACCCCCTTTGACGAGCAGCTTATAGCAGCAAACGCACTGACAGAAGGCAAAATAATTGAAATGCCCACAGGAGAGGGAAAAACCCTATGCGGAGTTTTTGCGGCAGTGTGGCACAAGCTGAAGGGAAGAAAAATCCACATCCTCACCTTTAACGATTACCTTGCGGAGCGTGACTGCAAGTGGATGAAGCCGGTATACGACCTGCTTGATACTAAGGTTGATTTTATTACCGAAAAATCATCTCTTGAAGAAAGAAAAAAAGCCTATCAAAACGATGTTGTTTATATAAGCGCAAGAGAAAGCTGCTTTGATTATTTAAGAGATTTTACGGCTCAATCGGTTGACGAGCTGTCGGGACAAGCTTTTGACGCCGCACTTGTGGACGAGGCGGATTCTCTTTTGATAGACGAAGCACGTATTCCTATGGTTGTGGCGGGGGAAACGGAGATAAAGTACGATGATGAGCTTGAACAGGTTTCCGACTATGTAAAAACCTTTGAACCCGACGACTATGAAATAAGCCTTGAAAACGAAAGCATATTTTTAACGGAGGAGGGTGCTGCAAAGGCGGAACAGCATTACGGTCTTGACAATATATACGACGAGGAAAACACCCTTCTTTTGTCTAAGATAAACGACTGCTTAAAAGCGTGGTTTTTCTTGCAGGAGGATAAGGACTATATTAAACGCGAAGGAAAAATTCTGCTGATAGACAAATTCACGGGCAGAACCGCAGAAAACAGGCACTACCCCGGCGCTTTGCAGACGGCGGTTGAATTAAAGCACGGATTGAAAACCACTACAAGAGGAGTGGTAATGGGAAGCATCGCCTTGCAGTATTTTGTGAGAAGATACAAGTTTTTGTCCGCTATGACGGGAACTGCGGAAGCGTCAAGGGACGAGTTTTATCAGATATACGGTCTTGAGCTGGAAAAAATTTCTCCTCACGTTCCAAATCTCAGAAAGGATCACCCGCTTGAAGTATACTATGATACCGATTCAAAATGCAAGGGAATTGCAAAAGCCGCAGCTGACGCTCACCAAAAGGGACAGCCCGTTTTAATAGGCACAGGTACTATTGCCCAAAGCGAGGAATTGTACAAGCTTTTAAAGGAGCACGGAATAGAAGCAAAGGTGCTTAACGCCAAAAATGACAAGCAGGAAGCGGAAATAATCAGCGGAGCAGGCGCACCCTATGCAGTAACCATATCCACCAATATGGCGGGAAGAGGAGTGGATATAAAATTAGGGGGCAAGGAGGAAAAGGAACGGGAAAAGGCGGTGCAGTCGGGCGGATTGCTGGTAATATCCACCTATATGCCCGAAAGCAGCAGAATTGTGTATCAGCTTTTGGGAAGATCCGCACGTCAGGGCGATCCGGGAGAAAGCCGCCGTTTTGTAGCCTTGGACGAGCCTATTATGGAAAAATACAAGCTTAATTCCCTGCTGCCGAAAAACCATATCCCTCAGCCTACAACCGATTGCATCGATGATAGAATTCTAATAAGAGAAGTGGAGAGAGTACAAAGAATTTCAGAGGGCGACTGCTTTGACATAAGAGAAAGACTGATGAAATTCACTATGATAGGCGAAAAACACAGAGATCAGGTTTTTGAAGCGAGAACAAGGATCTTGGAGGGCGGCAATTCGGAGCTGTGGGATAGTTCAAAATATTACCAAAAAGCCTTAGAGGAATTGGGACGGGAAAGGTTAGAGGAAATTGAAAGGAAAACCGCCCTTGCCGCCATTAACAAATTCTGGAGCGATTATCTTGAATACACCGAGGAGCTGAGAAGAGGTATACATTTGGTGGAGGTAGGCGGAAAAAGTCCCTCCGAGGAGTACAACATTTCCGCAGAAGAATACTATATGGGAATGGAACAGGAATTAAAGGACTATATGGAGGAAAAATTAACCGATCTTTTGGAAAACGGCGAAGAAAACTACTCCATAGACGTACCCAAAAATATACACACCTATCTTTTGGAGGACACAGGCGACGAGCTGAACAAAACGCCCCTTTTGCTGAACATTTTTGATGACGATGAAGATAACGACGAATACAATACGGATAAGAAAGCGGAAAGAGAAAAGTCCAAAAAGGAAATAACCGCCGAGTCTGTGCTTGACGCTCCCCAAAGTGACGAAAATAAGGAAAAAGCGGCTAAAGAGAAAAAAGGCTTTTTGTTCTGGAAGAAAAAGAAGTGAAAATTATCGGCAGTGTAAAACAATTTGCCGATGGATAGGAGAATTTATGTCAACTATAGCAGCCATAGCCACTCCCACAGGCTCAGGCGGTATATCCGTAATAAGAATAAGCGGAGAAAACGCACTTTCGGTTGCGGAAAAGGTGTTTAAGCCAAAGGGCAGGAAAACCGTTTCCCAAATGGAGGGCTATTCCGCTTGTTTTGGCGATATTTACGGCAAGGAGGGAAAGTTGGACGAGGGGGTGCTGCTTGTGTTCCGCTCTCCCCGCAGCTATACGGGAGAGGACACGGCGGAAATTGCCTGCCACGGCGGAGTGCTGATTACAAGGCGGGTTTTAAGAGCCTGTCTTGAAGCGGGAGCGGAAATGGCGCAGGCAGGCGAATTTACCAAAAGAGCCTTAATGTCGGGAAAAATGACCTTAACGCAAGCGGAGGCAGTGGCGGATATAATAAATTCCAAAAGCGACCAATTTTTAAAATGTGCCGCCGCACAGTTAGACGGTGCGCTGTATAAAAAAATAGCCGATGTAAAAAAGACGATTACCGACTTGGCAGTGCAGATTTCCGCTTGGATTGACTATCCCGACGAGGGACTTGACAGCTTTGAAATAAGCTCTCAGGCGGGACAGCTGGCGGACTGCCGATTAAAGCTTCAGCTTTTGCTTGAAAGCTACGACGTGGGTCAGGCTTTAAGGGACGGAATAAGCGTGGCAATAGTGGGAAAGCCTAATGTTGGAAAATCCACTCTTATGAATTTGTTGGCAGGCTGTGAAAGAAGCATTGTTACCGATATTGAAGGCACTACAAGAGATATTGTGGAAGAAAATGTAATGCTTGGCGGCACTTTGTTCAAGATAGCGGACTGTGCGGGAATAAGAGAAACGGACAACCCTGTGGAGAGAATAGGAGTTGTTAAAATGGAACGCAAGCTTGAACAGTCACAGCTTGTATTTGCGGTGTTCGACAACAGCAGACCTTTGGAAAAAGAGGACTATGCGCTGATAGAAAAGCTAAAAGGTAAAAAGGTATTGTGCATAATAAACAAGCTTGATTTGGAAAACCGTCTTGATATGGCGTACTTGGCGGCAAAGTTCGGAAAGGTGCTTGAAATTTCCGCCAACAATCCCCAATCCTTGAAGAAATTGGATAATGCCGCAGCAAAAATGATCAACCCCGAAACTCTCGATCTATCCGCAGGCTTTTTGGCAAACGAAAGGCAGCGTGAAGCGGCAAGAAAAGCGGAAAAGGCAATAGATGAAGCACTCAGCGCCGTTTTGGGCGGAGAGCCGTTAGACGCAATAGGCGTAATGCTTGAAACCGCACTTTATCACCTTTCACAGCTTACGGGTGAAAATGTTAGCGAAACTATTATTGATGAAGTGTTTAAAAGATTTTGTGTGGGGAAATAACAGCGTTCGATTTTTAAAGGTGATATTGATTTATCCGATACCTTTTCTAAAACAAAACACTAATTATCTGTTTTAATCAAGTGTTGGTTTTTAATAAAAAGCATTATTACAAAAGGGACTGCGTTTTTTCGGCAGTCCCTTTAATTTTATTTTTTTCACTATTATCAGCTTTTAACCTGCTGCTTTTTAAACACAATAAACGCCGTCGCTATTATCAGTGCGGAGTAAATTAAAAACATAAGCAAGCCCATATTTAAAGTCAAACCGTACGACAATGGAGAATCATAACCGAAGATATGGGTAAAGGGATCGTTTGTAAAGCTTATCAGGTTAAAGTAAGGAATAGGGGTAAATCTTAATACCGGCAGCTTTTTTAATGCTATGCCCCAAAACAGGTGACACGCCTGTCCGCCGAAAATGTTTATCAGCAAAGGAAGAATCATTGCCGTTCCCGCCCTTTTGAATATAACCGACAGCATAAAGGATAAAAGCACCATACTTATTCCGGGAAGCGTATACAGGAATAACTCGGAAATCATATAAAACAAAGGAGCAACCTCTTTAACCGTTCCTCCGCTTACTACCATATAATTGGAAAATAATTCGGAAGGACCGTAAAATGCAATAGTCACAATAAATGTAACCAATGATGTTGCCGCCGTCCACAAAATAAAATAGAAAGCGACGCAGCACAGCTTTGACAGCAGAATTTTCCACCTTGCACGGGGACGGATAAGCAAAAGTCTTATTGCGCCCGAGGTATGCTCGTTAGCCACAATGGAGCCTGCCATAAATATTGCGGTAAAGCAGATTAGTGAAAGATTTACGGACAAAATACTCATAAGCTTTTTGCGGGAATCGTAATAGCTTGCAGTGTTTAAATTGTGTTCTGTTCCGTAAGCACAGATTTTTACAACCTGATAATATTTTTCCTGCATTGTTTCGATGATTTTGCGGTACTGCTGATAATCGGTAATATATGCTTCGCCGGAATGTGTTCCCATATTTTTCTCAAATTCCTTTTCGGAATAAAGAGCGTACTCGCTTGATTTTTCTATTGCGTTAAATGCTTGGGTCAGGGTACTTGTGAGATTGTCGGTTTTCACATCACTGTAGGCAGCGTCAAAATTTGTTCTGTCTAAGGCGTCAAAAATTATTTTATAACCCTCTGCCGCCAATTTTGCTCCGTCGTATTCCGCTAATTTGGAGCTGTCCTTTTTATAAGCTGCTTCCGCTAAAGCATAGTTTGTTTTCGCCTGCTCATACCTTGTTCTGTACTCTTCCGCAAAGCCCATTATATAATCCTTATAGCTTGAATCAAGGTTTTCTTTCGCCTTTTTAAGCCTTTGCTCCATATTCTCTAACATTTTTTGGGCAATTTCCTTTGTCAGCTCCAATGGAGTATCCATTTCATAGTCTTCCCCGATTACCGTATCGTAGTTATCCGGATAACAGTATATTTTATAGCTTTCTCCGCTTTCGTCACATTCCGTCCAAACACTTGAAATATGGAAAAAATCAAAAATTCTTCCGTTGTCGTAATTGCCGCTGAGATAAAGCTCAAGCGCTTTTACTCCTCTATAGCAATCAGTTAATTCGGACATAAAAACCCCATACTGCCAGCTTAGCTGATCAAGACCCTTGCTCTCATAAAATTTGCATGCCTCGCCTATACTTAGATAATACTCTTTTTCAACGCTGCCGTCCTCACACTCAGCCGCCATTTCTTCCATTTCGGAAACCGTGTCGGAAAAATGTACGGAAATGGTTGAATAGGTAAAAATAGGTATTACTGCGGAAAGAATCATCAGTATTATTGTTATTATCTTCCAGCTTAGGTGGTGGAAAATTTTTGATACCTCGTTTTGTATAAGTCTAAAAACTCCGTGCATTATTGTTTTCCCTTTCAGAAATTATTGTTTTTGATCTATTATGGTAATTATATAGTTTCCCATATTATCGGGCGATATTGTTACGGAAGAATAGGAGGATAGTTTTTCGGGCAGACTGAGAACGCTTTTTTCATCCGATACAGCCTGTCTTGAAATCAAACAGCCCTCCGCTTTATACCAAACACCTTTTGATAAGGACGATATGTATTCCTCCAAAGCAAGATGATTGTTGTAGATTATTTTTGCGTGAGGCTCCCCCACATACCTTATATGCCACGGCTCGTAACCGATTTGGGTTATCTCCTGCTTATAGGAGGGATAGCGGATAATAAAGCCGTATTCATAGCATTTGGAATTTACATACCGTCCCGCCTTGGACTTTACAAAGGCTTCTCCCGCAAAATTGCTGACGTACACGTCAAGTGCAAGTCCCGCCTGATGCTCGCTTGCGCCGGGCTTTATGGCGTTGGGATTTTTTTCGTATTCCTCTTTTTGCTGCTGACTCGTTCTGAAATCGCTGATAACATAAAGATTGTCTTTTGTCTTTTCCTTTACCGCCGCCGAAAGCTGTGAATAAGATTCCTTCATACAGTCGTTCATAAATACCGCAGTGTCTTTATACTCGGAAACCTGCGGGACAAAATCCTCTTTCAGCATATTATCGTTGTTGATAAGCATCAGACTCTGATTAAAAATCACATTATCCATTAACCCCAATTCCTCTAAGGTATAATCAGCGGTATTACGGACGGTGGTCTTTATAAGATTTATATGCTTGCAGCTAAGCCCCAAATGCTCGTTGGCAATAAACAAATAATGAGGGTTTTTATAAAATATCACTCCGCTTACCGCTATTGCAATTATTAAAATAAATATTATCACAAAATGCGCTAAGTGTAAAGCTTTTCCTTTTCTTTTTGTCATAAATATTCCTTGAAAATCCTGTCCCGCATTTTAATTATTTTTAATTTTTAATCTGCTGTTTGTCAAAGACAACAAAGCTTAATACGATAAATACCGCAATATGAAGCAGTGTAATTCCCACGCCCATTGATAAGGCAAGACCGTAATCGGCGGTTACCGGTTCATATTCCACAAATCTGCTTACAACGCTGTAGTTTAAATCGGAAAGCCGCATAAGATAGGGCAGAACCGTAAGCTTTAAGAAAGGCGCTTTATTAAGAAGGTATTGAATCAGTGCGCCTGCCACGCTGCCGAAGGAGTACAGCAAAATACCCGCAGCAGCAGCCGCAATGCCTCTCTTTATAATCAAAGACAGCATAAAGGCAAGCATAGCTACCCCAAACATACCCAAAAAGCTTAAAAATCCGTTGTACAGTACATTTGCCATAAAGGGAACTTCAACAATCTTTCCCGCCTGTGCAATTATATCGGGCAGGGACAACGCTTTCGCTCCATAGGCGATAAGCGCCGACAGATAGGAAATGCCGTAGGTGACAAACAGCATAACGCCCCCGAATATCATTACGCAAAGCAGCTTTGAAAGAAGTATTTTCCACCTTGCACAAGGACGGACAAGCAAAAGCCTTACCGATCCCGATGTGTATTCGTTTGCCATAATTGTGGAGCAAAGGAAAATCACAAAGAACATTACCACAAAGACGTTTGCGGTATTTGCTTGACGAAATGCGTTTTTAGGCACAATATCGTTTTCTCCGTACTCCGAAAGGGGAATCCTATGCTCCACGCTGTACACAATCATATCCAAAGCAGTTTTAAAATCGGCTTTTACGGTTTTTAAAAATTCGGTATATTCCTCATAAGTACCAAATGAAATATAGGGATCGTATTGGGACTGAAAATATATGCTGTATCCGCCTTTGTTGTTTATAAAAGAATCCTTGCTCTTTGCTGCGGCTTTATATAATCCCGAACTTATCAAGCGTCCCAACAGATAATCGTCGATTTCGCCCACTACCCATTCTTCGTCCTCTTTTTGGCAGGTCTTAAAGCTTTCATAGCACTTTATTGCCGCTTCGTATATTGCTATTTTATTTTGAGAGCTTTCCGTTTCGGTTATATCTCCGTCGTTCTGCTTTAAATTGTTCTTTTCAATTTCTATATTTTCTTTCATAGCGGCAATCTGTATTTCCGCAAATTCCGCTGTTCCCGAAAGAAGTCGTGCCCTGCCTCTTTCGTATAAGGTCTTCATTTCATCTATATACTTGTCAATATCCTCAATATTAAATGGAACGGTTTCGTATTGCATTCCGCCCACTGATTCCACAATATCAACGGGTATCTCAAATTGATCTTTAAAGCCGTCGCCGCCAATGGACGATTCCTTTGTACTAATAAGCGTATACTGCTCTAACCCTTCGGTCATCGCCTTCATATCAGCGCCGTTTTTAATCAAATTTAATGCGGTAAGAGTGGCGTGATATTCTCTATACTGCCAAAAGAAATTTATGCGCCAGCTGTTCCTTGATATATCGTTGTCCTCAAGAAGCTTATAATCCTCCATAACCGTTTTCAGCAGCTCTTTGACGTCGGCGTTTTTTTCTTCTTCATAAAGATTCTTGTAATAAGGATAATCGCTGTCATAATTATAATCCGGCTTTAGCGAATTAAGAAAGGGTACGTATAAGGCGGAGAAAACAAGCATCAGCAGTACCATTATTCTCCAGCTCCATTGATGCCACAGCTTTGAAAACTCGTTTATTAAAAGCTTTCCTATCATTGACCAACGCCTCCCTCGGGAGTGTCGCCCACAATTTCCATAAATGCGTCCTCAAGGGATTTCTGAACGGGAACAACTCCCTCAATATCCACATCGGACAAGGCAAGCTGCTTGATGTAAGCGGAAACCTTTTCCTTTTCTATCATAATTTCCAATGTGCCGTCATCTAACTTGTACTCAATACCCATATCGCCTGCAACCTTGATTGCGCCGTCGATGTTGTTTGTATTGACTCTGTATACCATACGAGTTTCGCCCTCCTTAACGGAGCGTACCTCCTCCATAGTCATATTATCCATAACCACGCCGTGATTGATAACGCAAACTCTGTCGCACATAAGCTCCAGCTCGGCAAGCATATGGCTTGATACAAATACTGCGCAGCCCTCCTCATGGGCAAGGTGCTTGAAAATATCACGCAGTTCCTTTATTCCCGCAGGATCAAGTCCGTTGGTAGGCTCGTCCAACACAAGCAGCTTGGGGCGGTGAAGAATAGCCTGTGCAATACCCAATCTCTGCCGCATACCAAGGGAATACTTGGAGATTTTATCGTTTATTCTCGCTCTTAAATGAACAATGTCGATAACCTCCTCCATACGCTGCTGTGTTATTCCGTCCTGCATACGGGCGTATTGCATAAGGTTCTGCTTTCCCGTAAGATACTTGTACATTTCGGGATTTTCGATAATGCCGCCGATGTTTGCCACCGCCTTCTCAAATTCCGACTTAACCTCGTGACCGCAGATTTTGATTGAGCCCTGACTGTAATTAAGCAGTCCCAGCATCAGCTTGATAGTAGTTGTTTTGCCCGATCCATTAGGACCTAAAAAGCCGAAAACCTCGCCGCCGTTTACGGTAAGACTTATGTCCTTTAATATCTCCTTTTTGCCAAAGCTTTTGGATAATTCGCTGATTTCAAGAATTGGTTCGCTCATTATTCCATTCCTTTCTTATAATAAATTTTATTGTAAAAAATATTTCAAACTCAATCAACTGTATTTGTAATAATTAGTACAGTTGGCACACTTATTATTATAATCATAAATCTGTGTTTGTCAATAGCTTTATGCAATTTTTTTGACAATAATGTGAAAAGTAAGAAATTCGTAAGAAAAGGCGGGTAAAAAAAGGTTGAAAATACAATTAAGCTGTATTATACTTAAAAAATAACCGCTGCAAAGATGTCCCCGCTTCTTAGGCGGCGGACTCAATCTTAGGTTCAATGGAAAAAATCCCCCGCTGAACCTCGAAATTGCAAGGCAATTTAGGCAGCTTGTTTAAGCTACGCTTTAATAATTTGTGTATTGAGGTTAATATGTCGGAAAAAATTTTAATCATAGACGATGAAAAGGAAATTGCGGATTTGGTAAGCCTTTATTTGCAGAACGAGGGCTTTGAAACGGTAAAATGCTGCGACGCATTATCCGCATTATCGGCTGTGGAGAGCGACAGTATTATTCTTGCACTGCTTGACGTAATGCTGCCCGATATGGACGGATTCACGCTGCTGAGAAGGCTGAGGGAAAAGTATTTCTTTCCCATAATAATGCTTACTGCCAAAATCGAGGACAGGGACAAGATAAACGGACTGTCCTTAGGCGC
>CAZRRT010000029.1:0-21511 GCA_964602605.1 uncultured Ruminiclostridium sp. | reverse complement strand
TTGCTGTTTATTGAATTTAAATTTCATTTTAATCACCCTACTATATTATATCATAAGTTTTGTGACTTGTCCACTCTTAATCAATAATTAGTATCATAATATATAAATTATAGCGCAACATCTTTATATGATAAATAATCTCAAACCACAAAAGCATTTGAATTTACTGTTTTTCTACCCGCATAAAGCAAGCAAATCCAACTGATAAGCAAATAAATAAAAAATTATAGTCAACTTCAAAGCATTTCTGAGGTTGACTATAAATAATGTAAGTTGATTTTATTGCCAATGGTACATCAATAATTGCACAAATTGCAAGATGCAGCCTTATAAATCTTAGCATCAGTTGTAATATTTTGCCTGCGCCTTAAACATTTCTGCGTAAATACCGCCGTTTATTATCACCAATTCATCGTGAGTACCGTATTCCTTTATTGTGCCTTCTGAAAATACGGCTATTTTATCGCAGAATTTACAGCTTGAAAGGCGGTGGGAAATATAAATTGCGGTTTTTCCCCCAACAAGAGTGCTGAACTTACGGTAAATATCGTATTCTGCAACGGGATCAAGTGCGGCGGTTGGCTCGTCAAGAATAACCACGGGAGATTTTTTGTGCAAGGCTCTTGCTATGGCGATTTTCTGCTGTTCTCCTCCCGAAGGCTCGATTCCGTTTTCGTCAAAGGATTTAAACAGATTGGTGTCAACGCCTTTTTCAAGTGAATCTATTTTTTCTTTAAGTCCCACCTGCTCCATAAGATTGTTCAGATCGCTGTCGCTGCAATCCTCTTCTAAATCTATATTTTCCCGTATGGTAAAGTCAAACAGCTTAAAATCCTGAAAAACAGGCGAAAACAGGCTCATATACTCGTTATAATCATATTCCTTGATATTTACTCCGTCTAACAGAATCTCTCCGCCGGTAACATCGTAAAGACGGCAAAGCAGCTTTACAAATGTGGTCTTTCCCGCACCGTTAAGACCTACCACCGACAAATGCTCTCCCTGCTTTAAGGTTAAGGATACGTTGTTCAGCACCTTAACTTCTGTGTTGGGATAGGTAAAGGAAACGTTTTTAAACTCAATAATGTGAGGCTTATTGTCAATATGCAGATTGCCTTTTTCAATAGCAGCGGGGAATTGTGTGAATTTAACGAAATCGTAAGCGTAATTGCAGCGTTTAACCAAATCCAACGTTTGATACATAAAGTTGTTCATTTCAGTATTTAACGTGCTGCAAGCTGTCAGCATTTGTGTGAAAACCGCAATGGATATGCTGCCGTTTATTACCAATATTCCCAAATATAAATAAGAAACAATGTCCCTTATTACGCCTAAAATGTTTTGTGCGTGTGATATGGGATGCTGCCTGTCCGCTCCGTCCTTCCAATAAGCTAAGCTGTCGTTGCTGTATTGCTGCCATTTTTCCACCATCATATCCTTGGCGTCATACAGCCTTATGTCCTTTCCGTAACGAAAATCGGTAAGGTTCCAGCCAAAATATCCAAAGGCACGGTTAAGCTTTGAAAGACCTCTGAAATTTTCCTCTTCTATTTTATTTTGCTTGCTTTGCAGCAGAGCATTTAATATTACCAAAATCAGAATTACAAGAAACAGCAAAGGCGCATACAAGGCTATAACCGTTACAGTACCCGCTATTTTCAATATGTTGCCTGCCATTTCAAACAAGGGGGAAATAAGACCGTGAACTCCTCCCGAATACCACTCCATACCCGTTCTTGCCGCTTCGACCTTATCTAACGCCTTTTTATCCTCCGTTATCTGAAAGTCAAGCTCCATTACTCTTTTGCTTAAATCCAGAATAAAGTGATTTTGGAATTTTTCATCGTATTTCTCCAAAACGATTCCCAAAAGAGAGCCGGACAAGCCTAACAGGGTGTTTCCTATTACCAAAACCGCAGTATATAATATAAGCTTTTTTATGTCCCGCCCCCCTAACAGCTCGTCAATAATAAGGGGCGATACAAAAATAGTCACAAAGGGCTGGGCAGTATTTATCAGCATTCGGAGCAGACTTGCAAAAAAATAACCCTTATGTAATTTCCATGCAATAGGAAGAAAGTATTTTAAGGTTTTCTTAACGGTTTCAAGACTTTTTTCCTTTTTCTTCTTTTGTTCAAGCATTTACCTCAGCCTCCTCAAAGTTGATATTTTCATTCTTATAATACTGAGCCTGTATATTGAACATCTGAGCATAAGCGCCGTTTTTTGAAAGCAGCTCGTTGTGTGTTCCCCTCTCAACCAATTCTCCGTCCTTAAACATTGCTATACTGTCGCAGAATTTGGTGGAGGAAAGACGGTGAGATATGTACACAGCCGACTTATTGCCGATTATTTTGTCAAAATTTTTATAAAGCTTGTATTCGGCTATGGGGTCTAAAGCTGCGGTAGGCTCGTCTAAAACAATAACGGGTGCGTTTTTGTACAACGCTCTTGCCAAAGCCAATTTCTGCTTTTCTCCTCCCGAAAGGTCGATTCCGTCGTCGTAAAGGATTTTTAAAAGTTGAGTGTCCACACCTTTATCAAGGCTGTCCAATTTCTCTTTAAGCCCCGCCTTATCCAAGCATTCACGGCTAAGCTCCCTGTCGGTTTCCTCCGGCTTTTTCATTGATACATTTTCCGATATGGGAAAAGCAAATATTTCAACATTCTGAAATACGGGAGAAAATAGCTTGTAGTATTCTGTCCGCTTGAATTTTCTTATATCCGTTCCGTTAAGCAGAATTTCACCCTCGGTTGCATCGTAAAGCCTTAACAGCAGCTTGATAAAGGTGGTTTTTCCCGCCCCGTTAAGTCCCACCACCGCAAGCCTTTTTCCCGCTTCAAGAGTAAGATTCAGATTTTTCAGCGCATAATTTTCTTGTCCCTTATATTTATAGGAAACATTTTTAAATTCAAAAACATATTTATCGCATTTCGGAACAGGCAGACAGCTTTCCTCATCTTCCTCCTTCAAATCAATAAAGGAACGAAAATCGTCAATCTTCAAGGAACATTCCTTTATGCTGCCTATACCGTTGAGAATATTTGCCATTGCAGAGGAAAATGCAGTTGAAAGACCCACATAAAGCGTGAAATCGCCGATAGACATACCCTTGCCCAAAAAGCTGTATATAAGTATTCCGTAAACCGCCGCCAAAGAAATCATAGAAAGAGTATTGGAAAAGGCGGTATTATACATCCACAGATTGCGGCTGTAAAGCATTTTTTCCTGCTTTTCGTCAAGAACTTCTTTGTTTTTTTTCATAAGCATCTTTTTCATACCGAACAGTCTTATGTCCTTGGCATAGCTGAAGTCTTGTGTTGACAGCTGCATATATTCGGATTTTCTCCAAACCGGCGCTAACTTATCCCATACCGCTTTTTTGTCTTTTTTAATGGTATAGCGGAAAAACAAGAACTGCAAAAGTGCAATAAAAACAAGAATAAGAATAAGTCTTATATCCAAAACCGTTATTGCGGAAAGTGTGACCAAAAAGGTAAGCACATTTGCGCCCATTTCATAAACTCTGTGCAGCATTCCCTCAACACCGTTCTGATTATCGCCTGTGGCACGGGAGGCTTTGCTGTGCATATCAAGTATATCGGGCTGCTCCAAAATCTGATAGTTCATAGAAAGAACTTTTGCCACACGCTCGGTTATTATTTTCATTCTCACATCAATCATATAAAACCAGCAGCGGTTATCGGAAAGCACATTAAGGCTTGTAAATATCAATTCCGCAGCGCCTATCCATATAAGCGTACGTATCAGCGGCGAAATATCGCTGCTGCCAGCAGAAGCTTGACTTTGTAATATATCCAAAACAAATTTTCCGAAAAAGGTCCAAAGATAGCTCATTACCGAGTGACTTATTATGCCGACTCCCATAAGGGGAAGCAAAATAGGGCAGTGCTGCTTTATCTTTTTCAGCATATACAGGATATTGCTCATTATTCCGTATTCCGTATGCAGCTTGTTTTCGTTTTCAGCTTGATTTTTCTTCTTTTTAATCATTCCTTTGCTCCTTTTCTTTCTTAACAATTTCCGTAGCGTTTTTAAAATACCGAACGCCGTCTCTATTAGTACTTTGATGATTAAAGCTGTTGGGTTTATTTAATAAGGTTCGGCAAAAAGTCATAAATGAAACAAGATTGCAATCAAGATAGGATTTATAGATTTTCTCCTCGCCCCGTTCGGAACATAAAACACTGCTGTCCAAAAGCTTAAGCTCCTCCATTCCGTCTAAAATTTCCCGTGTATTTTCAAGAGCAATATTCAGCTCTTTTGCCAATGATTTTTCCGTTAAAAAAGTCCAATCGTTTTTTCCCGCAAAGTAATACAGTATTCTTAACGCATTTGGTTTGCTTAAAAGGCTGAATAGCTTTACATACTTCTCATCGTATTTTAAAACATCATCATAGCCTTTTTTCGGCTCGGGCATAATAAGAAAATACTGTAAGCTTTCACAAAGCCTTGACTGCACAAATCCCTCTTTTCTCGTACATTCCGAATGAAGCTCATAATCCGAAGCGTAAAAGGCATTATCGGAAATACCGAAGTAGTTTTCACTGTACATAATACCTAAGCTGATGGCTCTGCACAATTCCATACCTCTTTGAAGCATCTCTTCTTGGGGCTGCTCTTTCATATACCAAACTATTTCGTCCTTTATATCCGCTTTTTCATCGACTTTGCCGAAAAGCCGATCAATACTGACGCCCAAGCAATCGGCAATAGCGGGTAAAAGCGGCGAATCGGGAAAGCCGTTTAATTCCCATTTGGAAACAGCTTGCGGAGATACTCCCACTGCCTCCGCCAACTGCTCTTGTGTTATCTTTTTGCTTTTTCTTATTTCTCTTAGATTTGCGTTAAAGCCCTCTGCCATAGCTGTTAAACCTTCCTTTCCTTTGGATCGGTTACAGTATAACACAATTTGAGGTTGTATTCAAGTGATTATTGGTTGATAAATTCTACTATGAGTTGATATTTTTTTAAAAATCAAAGCAAAAAAGAAAAAACAGCAGTTTTAAAAACCGCTGTTTTATTTATAGATAAATATTTGTATTGGCTATTTACTCAGTATTGTTTAAATTTATTTACACACTTTTTCATAACCCCAAATAAAAGCCGTTATAATACCGATTTCAGGCTTTTTTGTATAACCTTTTATCATTGCTTGAGAGTAAATTCATAATGGTTTAAATACCTGTTATATATTGTCAAATCAGCGTCGTCCAAAGCGTTTGCAAGAAAGTAGCATTCTTCTTTTTTTAAGTTTAAGCTTTCAAAATATGAATTTTGAGTATTGGTAAAGACGTCAAAATAATCCTGTTTTTTAACGGAAACTCTTAAATGCTCCCAACTGTTTATTCTATTATAATCGGTGTTAAAAATGATTTTTCCCGAATTATCCAACAAATCGGTTAAATTTTTTAATCCCTTGTTGTATGAATCCGAAACCACGCTGTATTTTGCCGCACAAATAAGCAGAAAGGGCAGCAGTCTTCCCTGTGGATTTAATCCCAAAGTCTTGGGAAAATACATCACAAATAATTCATAAGGAGTGTAAAAATAATTAGAGGAATAGGAAAGTGTAATCATATTTACATTTTTTAAAAAAGCCTTATACGCAGCGTCAAGTCCTGTAAGATTAGAGTTCAAAGGACATATATCGAGAATCATATTAAATTTAGCGTAAAATTCATCTATAAAGTTAGTCAAATCTTCATTATCGTTGGAAAAATTTTTAACCAATCTGATTCCCGAAATATATCTGAGATTATTTATCATTTGGCATATTGACAGCAAATTATTGTTTGTCCTGTTTTCTCCGTCGATTTCAACTATATATCTTACATTTTTATTTTTATAATCGGAAGATGTATTAAGTGTATTGTTCATTTTAACTGCGCTAATCATATTATAAGGTATAATTACGTAGGCAAATTCCTTGCTTTCCGCAGTTTTTAAATCGGAAATACATTCAGCACGGAAAATAAATCTTTTTGAGGTGTTTATGTCCTGCAAAAATTCTACCGATTTATAATCTATTTCCACTAAATCCACTGCGCTTTCAAAAAGAGAAATTATATACTGCTGGACGGTGTTTTCGGTGGCTTTGCGGGAAAAATCTATATTGCAAAGGCTGTTGTCTACAATTTTCATTTATTCTGCTCCTTTATTTGTTTATGGTAATTATTTTATCACATTCCGCATATTTTTGCAATAAGAAAAAACTGTACAATCTTTTTTCTTTTTTTCCCAATATATTATGCTATGATTCCGATTTATGAAAAATCCGATGTTTATTTCCTAAGAGCTTTTTCCTTTTTAAATTAAGTGCCGACGTTAATTTGCACTGTGGAATTTACTTTGAGAATTTACGATATAAAGACATAATATTGAAAAACTGTTTACTTTTCATCATTTTTTTGTTATAATATATTAGTTGAGGCTTAGAATATTTTCTATAAGTTAAAGCCGATTTGCATAATCTATCACTTTTTGAAAAAAATAATAAAAAAATATAGTATGAAAGGTGATAATTATGTCTAACAAAAAAAATAAGCACAGCGAAAACACAAAGGAAACCGATAATAAAGAAAACTGCAAAAACACCGATGAAAACGACGAAAAGGACAAAAATAAAGATGATTCTCCCGTAGAAAATCAAAGTCAGATGATAATAGATACGGGAATTGTAGCCGCTAACGCAAAGCACGCAATACACTGCTTAACGGTTATTGGTCAAATTGAAGGTCATTACATTCTTCCTCCGCAGAATAAAACCACAAAGTATGAGCATATAATTCCCGCTTTGGTGGCAATAGAGCAGGATACAAGCATAGAAGGACTGCTTATTATCCTTAATACGGTAGGCGGCGATGTGGAGGCAGGGCTTGCTATCTCGGAGCTTATTGCGGGAATGAAAAAGCCTACCGTTTCAATAGTTGTAGGCGGCGGACACTCTATAGGCGTACCTTTGGCGGTAAGTGCAAAGCACAGCTTTATCGTCCCCTCCGCCACTATGACAATTCATCCCGTGAGAATGAACGGAATGCTTTTGGGCATACCACAGACCTTGTCTTATTTTGACAGAATGCAGGAGAGAATTATCAATTTTGTAACAAAAAACAGCGGTATGTCCGCTTCAAGATTTAAAGAATTGATGATGAAAAAAGATGAGCTGGTTATGGACGTAGGCTCGGTATTGGACGGAGAAACTGCGGTAAAGGAAGGGCTTATTGACAGCTTGGGCGGCTTGTCGGACGCCGTCAGCTGTCTTTATGATATGATTGAAAACGAGCAGGATTCGGATAACTCAAATAAAAAATCCGCCTCCAAGAAAAAAGGGAATTCAAAAAAGCAGGTTCAAAAGAATAAATCCAATAAAAGCATCATTCCCCACGAAATCGATGAGCAAAGAGCTGTGTCCTTACTGAATATGATATGCAGCGGCGATTTGATTTACGAGGACGGCAGATTTGTTTCGGCGGAGGAGTAACAGTATGCTTTATACCATTATCAGCGAAAGCGATATTTTTTATTCCGCTCAAACGCCCGAATTTAAGGAAAAAAGAACAAGGGAGGGCATTACCACTATGATAAAGGTTGACGGAAAATATCAGCCCTTCAGCTTTTTTTCTACCGACCCAAAGGCGTATCTCAATCCCCAAAACAATATAAATTCCCTTTATTACAGCTAACCGCTTTTTGACAATTATGATTTAAGACAACTTAACGCCTGTTAATACTTGGCAGGCGGTACATAAATATTTTGCGCAAGGAGAAAGTATGGAATACATATCAATTATTATACAAGCCGTAATTCAAGGCTTGACGGAGTTTCTGCCCGTTTCAAGCTCGGGACATCTTTCTGTTGCCCAACATTTTTTGGGAGTGGAGGAATCAACAACGCTGCTTATTTCAATAGTGCTGCACTTGGGAACCTTAGTAGCTGTGTTTGTTGCCTTTTGGAAGGATATTTGGGGGTTGATTAAGGAGTTTTTCCTATCTGTCAAGGATATTTTTACAGGCAAGTTTAAATGGAGCGAGATGAACGACAGCAGAAGATTGATGTTTATGGTTATTATAGCAACCGCTATGCTTATTCCCGTTTATTTTGTCAAGGATTTCTTTACCTCAATGGAAGGGGACAGCGATATAATATTTGAAGGCTGCGCATTTTTGTTTACGGCTATGCTGCTGTTTATGTCCGACGCTTGTGTAAAGGGAAGGAAAACGGGCAAGGATATGAAGGTAAAAGACGCAATTACGGTGGGACTGTTTCAATGCGTTGCTCTTTTTCCGGGGGTTTCCCGTTCAGGCTCTACAATTTCATCGGGTTTATTTTGCGGTCTTACAAAAGAAACTGCTGTGAAGTTTTCCTTTATTTTGGGCATACCCGCTATTTTAGGCGGAAGCGTTTTGGAAATAAAAGACGCCGTTTCATCGGGAACGGAATTAAATATACCTTTGTTGGCGGTAGGATTTGCAGTATCTGCCATAGTGGGCATTTTAGCGATAAATCTTGTTAAATTCATTACAAAAAAGAACAAATTTAAAATATTCGCCATATATTTGATTGTAATTGCAGTTTTGTGCATAGCTTGCGGAATATATGAAAATATTTCGGGAAATTTCATCAGAATAAAGTTTCTGTTTTAATTGAGAAAAAAGATAAGGATCTATAAAAATCGGAGGTTAAAATGGCAGTATCAGAGAAAGAAAAAACGGCAAAATCCTCATCGGAAAAAGGGGGAAAGGGAAAAATATCAGCTGCGGAGGCAAAGCGAAACGAAGCCTTGGCAAAGTATCAAAAACGCAGAAATGTTCAGGCGGTTATTCTATTCGCAGTGGGCATTCTTATTACCGCCTTTGCATTATTCGGAAATGCGGAATCCGAATCACCCAACGTTTGGGATTACATACACGGCTTTTTCTGCGGCGTTTTCGGTGTGGCGGTTTTTGCTATCGGTCCTATTTTCATATATATTGCCGTAATGATTGCTTTAAATAAGGATAAAAAGAGAATCCCCATAAGAATAATTCAGACTGTTATTTTTATACTGCTTTTATGCTCTGCGATTCAAATCATTTTTGTGGGCAGAATAGCTTCTCCCGAAACGGAAGGCTTTGGAAATGTTATTGCCGAGGTGTATGAAAATGGAACTCGCCTTTCAGGAGGAGGACTTTTCGGGCTAATATTCGGTTATCCCTTGCTGCTTTTGGGAAGAGCGGGAGCAACGGTTATAATAATACTTGTAATATTTGTTATAGTTATGATAATGGCAAATATAGATTTAATCACATTTTTAAAGTTGTTAAGCAAACCTTTTATAAAATTGGGAGCTTTTATAAAAAGGAAACGTGACGAATACGATGAAGAAAGCCGCATCATAAAGGAAGAGGAAGAAAAACAGCGTCAGGAAGCAGAGAATGTTCAATATGAGGAATCCGACGGAGAAAGCTCCGCAAAAAGATTTAACGATTTTGACGCTATGACAAAATCCGTTCGGGGCGAATCCAAATCGGAATATGAGAAATCGCAAATTGATAAAGATGCAAAGGAAATTGTACAAGAACAAAAGCAGGAATCAGACGAATATTTGATTAAAATAGGCGCAAAATCCCCTATCTTTCCTCCAAGATTAACCGATGAGGATTATAAAAACGCCAAATCGGAAAATACGGATAAAAACGATAATGCCGATAATGCCAATGAACAAGCGGAATATTCCCAACAGCTTTCATTAAATTCGGATACTGCCGACAGCAAATCGGAACAAAGCGACAATACCCAATTATCTCAAAATCAAAGTAAAAAGGAGGATAAGTCAAGTCCTTCCAATGATTCGGATAATATAAATCTTCAACAGGAGCATAATACCGATAAAAACAAATCCGATTCAAGCAATAATTTATCGGAAATAGAGCAAGCTATAGCCGATTACAATCACGAGTTGGCGGAAAAAGAGAAAAAGGCGGGCGTTATTGTTGAAACGGTGGTAAACACCGATCAAAGCGGGCAGCAGGTTATCGAACAGGTTATAACCTCGGCGGATAACTATACATTGCCGCCTGTAATGCTGCTTAACGAGGTAAAAAGGCGTGTAAGCGAGGAAAACAAGAATGCGGAAATCGAGCATAACGCCACTACTCTTGTAAACGCACTCAAAAGCTTTGGGGTAACAACAAAGTTTCTTGAAGCGGTAAGAGGTCCTTCCGTAACAAGATACGAACTTCAGCCTGCTCCCGGAGTTAAAATATCAAAAATAACGGGCTTGGTTGACGATATATCGCTTAATCTTGCCACGGCGGGCGTGCGTATAGAAGCTCCCATACCAAATAAGGCGGCTGTGGGAATTGAAGTTCCCAACAAGGAAAAGGAAACTGTCTTTATCCGTGAAATGATTGACAGCGACGCTTTCAGAAAATGTGAAAGCAAGCTTGGATCGGCTTTGGGCAAAAATATATCGGGAGATGTTGTAATCTGCGATATTGCGGAAATGCCCCATATTCTTATTGCGGGAACTACAGGCGCAGGTAAATCCGTTTGCGTAAACTCCATAATTATGAGCATACTGTTTAGAGCCACTCCCCAAGAGGTGCGTCTTGTAATGATAGATCCAAAAGCGGTGGAGTTTATGATTTACAACGGGATAGGACATTTGCTGCTTCCCGTTGTCACCGATCCCAAAAAAGCGGCAGGCGCTTTGGCGTGGGCTTGTACCGAAATGGATAAGCGTTACAATCTGCTCAGCGCAAATAACGTAAGAGATATAAAATCTTACAACAAGCTTGCCGCCGCAAGAGAAGATCTTGAACCTATGCCTCAGGTGGTAATATTTATCGACGAGTTGGCAGATTTGATGATGTGTTCAAAGAACGATGTTGAAGCCAGCATCTGCCGCCTTGCTCAAAAGGCGAGAGCGGCGGGAATGCACTTGGTGGTTGCCACTCAAAGACCGTCTGTAGACGTTATTACAGGTCTTATAAAATCCAACATTCCTTCAAGAATAGCTTTAAAGGTAGCTTCACAGGTGGACAGCCGAACAATTATCGATATGGGCGGAGCTGATAAGCTTTTGGGCAAAGGCGATATGCTGTATAAATCTGTTGGAATGGCAAAGCCCATGCGTGTGCAGGGCTGTTGGGTTTCCGACGAAGAGGTGGAGAGAGTTACCGAGTTTATTAAGAACAAGTTTGCTCTCGAATATGACGAAAGCGTTATTGACGAGGTTGACCGTCAGGCTGAAAAAGTCGGTTCTGACGATAAGGACAAGGCTTCCTTTAACGGAGATCTTGAAGTATCGGACGATAAGCTGGACGAGGCGATTGAAGTGGTATTTGCCAACGGCGGAGCAAGTACGTCCGCTCTTCAAAGAAGGCTTAACGTAGGTTACGGACGGGCTGCCCGCCTTGTGGATATGATGGAGCAGATGGGAATAGTAGGCGCTCAGGACGGCAACAAGCCCCGACAGCTGTTAATGTCCAAGGAAGCGTGGTATGAAAGAAAATTGAACAAGCAGGATTAGAATGAGAGTAAATTCAGATTTAAATAAGCATAGAAAAAGAAACAGTTATGCAATAAGAAAAGCTGCCGTAAATAAAAAATCCGGTTTTTTGAAACCGCTTTTAATTGGAGCAGCCGCATTACTTTTATTATTAAGCGTATTTTTCAGTTTAAATGACAGCGTTTTTAAAATAAAAGGCATTCCTTCAATCTTTGAATTGTTTCAGTCTGCGGGACTTACGCCTGACGTAAAGGTTGTTGAGGGAGATGTATCGGTTCATTTTATCGATGTTGGGCAAGGGGACTGTCAGCTAATAAAATCGGGATCTAAAAATGTGTTAATCGACTGCGGCGAAAAGGATTATTTTTCGCAAGTAATACAATATCTAAAAGCTCAAAAGGTAAAAAGGCTTGACTATGTTATTGTAACTCACCCACATTCCGATCACGGAGGCGGAATGAGCTATATTCTTGACGAGTTTGAAATAGAAACGGTAATAATTCCGAAAATCAAAGACGAGCTTATTCCGAATACAACCGCATATATGAGATTTTTAAAGGTGATTTCAAGGAAAAAAATAAATTTGGAGTACGCAGAGCCGAATAAAACGTATTCCTTGGATAAATCAGAGCTTTCAATCCTTGCCCCGCTTAAGGAATATGACGATTTAAACAACTATTCCATAGCTGCAAAGCTTGTACATAATGACAATTCGTTTTTATTTACGGGAGATATGGAAGAGGAAGCGGAGGAGGATTTGCTGAAATCGGGAACAGATATATCAGCCGATGTATTAAAAGCAGCTCATCACGGCAGCAGCTCCTCCACCTCGGAGGATTTTTTGGATAAAGTCAATCCCAAATATGCAGTTATCGAAGTAGGCTCGCCCAATGATTACGGACACCCTCACAAAAGCGTTATAAACCGCTTGAACGATATAGGCGCAGCTGTATACAGAACGGATTATAACGGCAATATAGTTTTTGTAAGCAATGGAAAATCTTTTGAAATAATTACCGAAAGGGAACAGGAAAATGCTGATTATTGACAGGTTTGAAGGACAGTTTGCCGTTGTGCAGGACAGCGAAAAGGAAAAAACGGTAAATATACCGAAGGAATTTATACAGGAGGGAGCAAAAGAGGGCGATGTTCTTGCTTTGTTTGAAACCTTTTATATGATAGATTATGCTCAAACAAAAAAGCGCAGAGAAGAAGTCCTTGCGCTTGAAAAAAGTATCGGTAAAAATCACAGATAGCTGTCCTTAATAAACATATTCATTATATTTGTAACAATATCGGTTGGTCGCTCATAAAATCTTTCACGCATCTGCTTTGCTTGCTCATAGTCAGGTGCGTATATTTTTAAATTCATCAGCTCGTTGCCCTTTATTTCATTTAAAAACCGCACCGTAAGATAGCAGGGTCCGTTAAAATCATCTCTTAGGATACGGCAGATAACCGACCTTTCCATATCAGCCATTTTTAATAGATATTTACCGTATTCAACAGATTTGTCCCTTATGGAGCAGGGAATACGGTGATAAAACTCCCTTGACATAGTTAATCCTCTGGGAAGCAGGGATAAAACCGTGCCTTTTTTTGTTTCTTCCGATTTTATCATTTCTTTTTCTTGATTTAAGCTGAGAGCTTCCAAATACTCCAACCCTCCTGCGGTATTGGTTTCGGTGACAATTTCGCTGAGCTGATCTTCCATAAGATCTCCCAATTTATCAAGCAGAAAGCAAAGGTATATTTGAAGAGTAAGCTTATCCTCAATAAAGATTTTAGGAGTATTGTACAAGCTTGATTCCTCCTTAGCAAAAATAGGATAACAGAGCAATATTAAGAGCTGCTTCAAGACAGGGAACTGCACGGGGAACTATGCAGGGATCGTGTCTGCCCTTGATTTCTATTACTGAATTTTCTTTTTTAACATAATCAACGGTATTTTGCGGCTTTGCAATAGAGGGAGTGGGCTTGACCGCAGCACGGAAAACTATAGGCATTCCGTTTGAAATTCCGCCTAAAATGCCGCCTGCGTTATTGGTTTTAGTTTTTATGTTGTTATTATCTATAAAAAATTCATCGTTGTTTTGACTGCCAAAAAGAGATGCACTTTTAAAGCCCGCTCCAAACTCAATCCCTTTTACTGCGGGAATTGCAAACACAAGCTGTGAAATTCTGTTTTCTATTCCGTCGAAAATGGGAGAGCCTATTCCCGCAGGCACGCCTACAGCGGCGCATTCGATTATTCCGCCTACGGAATCCTTGTTTTCGCTTGCTTTTTCTATTATTTCCCTCATTTTTGCGTCTTTTTCTTGATTTATCAATGGGAGATAACGTGTTTTAACTTGATTTAACAGTGCTTCGTTTACATTGATAGGATCGAAGGGATCGTCCTGTTCCTTTCCCAAAGCATAAATATGACCGCCTGTGTATATTCCTTTTCTTTGGAGAATTTGTCCGCAAACCGCTCCCGCAAATACCAAAGGCGCAGTTAATCTGCCTGAAAAATGACCGCCGCCTCTCAAATCGCTGCTGCCATTATATCTCATAAATCCCGTGTAATCTGCGTGTCCGGGACGGGCAAGATGAGATATGTCGGCATAGTCCGACGAGTGCTGATCGGTATTTTTTATTACGGCACATAATGCTTCACCCGTTGTTTTTCCGTTATAAAATCCGCTGATTATTTCCGGCAGATCCTTTTCGTTTCTGAAGGTACTTGTACCGTCCTTTTTCGGCGCTCTCCTTGCCATAAATTCACATATTCCTTCAAGTGAAAGCTGCTCTCCGGGCGGCAAATTGTCAATTACCACGCCTATTGCCTTTCCGTGAGATTCTCCGAATACGGATATTGACAGATTACCTAAATTAGTTGTTGATGACATTTATTTTTCCTCCAAGGGAAGTAAAATCTTCAAAGAAATTGGGATATGATTTGGCGATACACTCCGCACCCTCAAGAACCACCTTTTCCGTACAGCAGGTTGAAGCCACTGCCAAGGACATAGCGATACGGTGATCGTTGTGACATTGGCAAGCGCCGCCGCTTAAAGCGCTGACTCCTTCTATTTCCAAGCTGTCGTCATATTCCTTAATCCTTGCGCCCAATTTGTTTAATTCACAAGTGATAGCCGCCAATCGGTCGCATTCCTTTATTCGCAGTCTGCCGCAGCTTGTTATATGGGAAACGCCTTCGGAAAGAGCCGCTAACACCGTTAAAATAGGCACTAAATCGGGAATTTGGGAAGCGTCTGCGTCAAACCCGTTTCCTTGTGAGCGCTCTGCAATATCAATAATTTCCCTGTCGCCTTGTAAGCTGTTTAAATTAAGTCCTTCAATTTCAATATCCGAGCCTAAAGCGTTAGCTGCCACAAAAAACGCAGCCTGCGACATATCCGCTTCTATTGCGGCGTTAAAGGGTTTATAGCATTGCCCGCCTTTAACATAATAGCCGTAATCCGTTTCCTCAACGCTTATTCCGAATTTATTCAGCTGATCTGTTGTCAAATCTACATATGGCTTAGACTGCAAAGGAGAAGTGATAATGATTTTGCTGTCGCCCGAAAGCAATGGTAAAGCAAACAGCAGCCCACTGATAAATTGGGAAGAAATATCTCCCGCAATGCTGTATTCGCCCGCTTTAAGCTGCCCCTTGATAATATAAGGCATAAACTTGCTTTCAAATATTATACCATTTTTTTTAAGCTCTGTAAAGTAGGGAGTTATGGGACGCTGGGGCAACTTTCCTTCTCCCGTAAACTTTGCTTCACAGCCCAATGCGGCGGCTACAGGCAATAAAAATCTTAATGTAGAACCGCTTTCACGGCAGCTTGCCAATACTTTTTTATTTGGAATGCTTATTCCCTCAACAATTGTTGTCTTTCCGCTTTGAACGATTTTTGCGCCTAATGCTCTTAATATATCAATGGTTGCCCTTGTGTCGGCGCAGTCTAAAAGATTGTTTATCTCCGATCTGCCTTTTGCCAAGGCGGCACAGATAAGAGCGCGGTGGGATATGCTTTTGGAGGGAGGAACGGAGATTTGTCCCCATAGTTTAGTCGGAGTTATTGTAACGGTTGTTCCCATAATATATCCTTTCAAATATGATAACTGCTTAGAAAAGTTCAGATAAGTTCAATTAAATTTTTGTACTCGTCAAGCTTAAGGGTTAATATTTCGCATTTTCCCGCTTCCGTGCAAATAACCACTCTGATTTTGTCAGAAGTTCTTTTTTTATCGCCTAATGACAATCTGAAAAGCTCGTTATGAGATATATTGTATTCAAATGGCAGAGAATTGGCTTCAAGGCAATTTTTCAGCAGCAGGGAAGTACCCTTCTTTGCTTTTCCTTGCTTTTCGGCGGCTGACGTAATCATATATATTCCTATAGCAACGGCTTTACCGTGGGGGATAACGCCGTAACCCGCCGCCTTTTCAATAGCGTGTCCGAAGGTGTGACCGAAGTTTAGAATCATTCTTTCGCCTGTATCAAATTCGTCATTCTGAACCACATCTCTTTTAATTTCAACACACTCTGCGATAATATCTTTGATAATTTCCTTGGGATTTTCCTTTGACAGCTTTTCAAACAAGGAAGCCGACCTAATCATTCCGTATTTTACCACCTCTCCCATTCCGTCCGCAAAAATATCATCGGAAAGAGTGGAAAGCGTATCGGTGTCAGTGATAACCAAGGACGGCTGTTTAAAAGCTCCCACTAAGTTTTTCCCCGAGTCGATGTTAACCGCAGTTTTGCCGCCTACCGAGCTGTCCACCTGCGACAAAAGGGTGGTGGGAATCTGCACGTAATCTATTCCCCTTAAATAAGTGGCGGCGCAAAAGCCCGTTAAATCTCCCACAACTCCTCCGCCTAACGCTATGATAAAATCGGTTCTGGTAATATCGTTTTCACACAGGAAATTGTATGCGGAAACAAGCTGCTCATGTGATTTGGAAGGCTCGCCGTTGGGAATAACGAATTTTGATACGGTAAAGCCGCTGTTATTAAGGCTGTTTACAGCCTGCTGTCCGTACAGCCTATCAACAATGTCGTCTGTGATGATTGCACATTTTTTTGACTTTTCAACTTTGGAAATCAGCTCTCCGCATTTATTAAGCAGTCCGCTGTCAATAAGAATTTCATAGCTTGTATGAGCATTAACGGTTATTTTTTTCATTATAAGCTACCAACCTTTTTACCTAAAACCTCTCCGATTTTTTTGCATTTTTCCATACATTTTTCAAAGCGTTTTGGCGTTAATGATTGAGCGCCGTCGCAAAGCGCTTTTTGAGGATTGTTGTGAACTTCTATAATAAGTCCGTCCGCTCCCGCCGCAACTGCCGCCATTGACATAGGTTCAACCAATTCATATTTGCCTGTTGCATGGCTTGGATCTACTACTATCGGCAAATGGCTCAGGGTTTTAATTACAGGAATTGCGGAAAGATCGAGAGTGTTTCTGGTTTGGGTTTCAAATGTGCGTATGCCTCTTTCGCAAAGTATAATGTTAGTGTTTCCTCCCGCAATAATGTATTCTGCCGACATAAGCAGCTCCTCGATAGTATTTGCAAGTCCTCTTTTTAATAAAATAGGCTTTTTGCATTTACCCAATTCCTTCAGCATTTCAAAGTTCTGCATATTCCTTGCGCCTACTTGAATTACATCGACATCATTAAACAAATCAATATGCGCTAACGACATAAGCTCGGTAACAATAGGAAGTCCCGTTGCCTTCTTTGCCTTTAAAAACAGCTTTAAGCCCTCGTCGCCTAAGCCTTGGAAGGAATATGGAGAGGTTCTTGGCTTAAATGCTCCGCCTCTTAAAAAATTTGCTCCTGCGGCTTTAACCTGCATACAGGTATCCACAATCTGTTCTTCGTTCTCAATAGAACAAGGTCCTGCAATAACCGCCACGTTTCCGTCGCCGATTTTTGCGTTTTCAACGTTTACTACGGTGTCTTCGGGGTGAAATTTGCGGTTTACGCCCTTATACGGCTCTTGAACACGCTGAACAGATTCAACAATCTCCTGCGCTTCAATAGCCTCCATATCAATCTTATGAGTATCGCCGATTAAACCCAAAATAGTGGTATGTGCGCCCACAACCTCGTTAATCTTGATATTTTGCGCTTCAATATTTTTGCAAAGATTTTCAACTTCTTTTTTCGGCGCGTTCTTTTTAAGAATAATAATCATTTTTTATAATTCCTTTCTTTTATTATACTCTTATACTAAAATTATACTAAAATTATTGGAGCTTATGAGATTTATGAATGAAAAAAACCCGCACCGTTGCGATGCAGGTTAATTGAACAAAGTTTAAAAATGTTACAATCCTTTACACCACAGCTTTATTTTTGGTACAGAAAATAATACTTGCCGCTAAAATAAAAGCCCAAGCTTATAAACCAAAATATAAAGCCGAAAGTAAACAGATTTATCATAAAAGCTCCAAATTTTACATAATCTTTTATATATTTTAAATCATTAAACTCAATTTGTCAATACCTTAATTAAAAAAATATAAATATATAGCGGTTAAAAGTGTTCACATCGTGTAATTTTAATGAAAATATGCTTTCCTGCTTGCAATTTGTCATAATAAATGTTATAATAATTTTGTTTAAGAAAAATAAGAGGTGAAGATATGAAAGCCGACCTGCATTGTCACACAACTTTATCCGATGGATCATTGGGAATAGAGGAGGTAATTTCTCAGGCAAAGAGAAACGGTATAGATTACCTTGCAATAACAGATCATGACTGTCTTTCTTCTATTTCGAGAGCTAACGTTTTAGGTCAGAGATACGGAATTGAAATAGTTCCCGCCGTAGAATTTTCCGCATTTGACGGAAAGAGGGAAAACAAGGCTCATATTTTGTGCTATGTGCCTCAAAAGCCGGACAGATTGGAAGGATTGTGTATCAGAAACAGCGAGATGCGCCGTCAAAGAGGAAAAAAGATGGCTATGAAGGTTTTGGATCGGTATCCTATCACTTTGGAAAATATTGTGAAGTATTCGGCTGGAAGCAAAGCCATATATAAAAGTCATATAATGCACGCACTTATGGATTACGGGTACACTACCGAGCTTTACGGAGATGTATATGACGAGCTTTTCGATTCAAAAACAGGTCTATGTGCCGCAGAGGTAAGCAATGAAACCATTTCAAGTCCCGAGGTGCATTTTGTGCTTGATTTGATACATTCTGCGGGGGGGTTGGCTGTAATGGCTCACCCAAGGGTTTTTGACAATTTTGAGCTTATAGAGGAATTGGCAAAGGACAACAAATTGGACGGAGTCGAGGTTTGGCATCAAAGCTTAAAGCCGGGCGATGAAAGTGTTTTGCTTGATATATGCGATAAATACGGTTTGATAGCCACAGGGGGAAGTGACTTTCACGGATTTTACAATCACTATCCCATTTCATTGGGTTATAATTTAACTCCTCAGGAATATTTGGATAAAATATTGGCGCACAAATCGCAGGAGGATAACACTCAAAATACATAATAACCATAAATAAGAAGGAAGTGCAATATGGATACAAAATCAGAGGCTTTAAAAAAGCATTATGAATGGCAGGGAAAAATAGAGGTAATTTCACGCACTCCAATAAATACAAGAGAAGATTTATCATTGGCATATACGCCGGGAGTTGCAGAGCCGTGTCTTCAAATTCAAAAAAATCCGGAGCTGTCATATTCTCTTACACGCAGAGCTAACTTAGTAGCGGTTATCACCGACGGAACAGCCGTTTTGGGCTTAGGCGACATAGGCGGGCTTGCGGGAATGCCCGTTATGGAAGGAAAATGCTGTTTATTCAAAGAATTTGCCGGAGTTGACGCTTTTCCCCTTTGCGTAAAAAGCAAGGATGTTGATGAAATTGTAAGAACTATCGAGCTTATCAGCGACAGCTTCGGCGGTATAAATTTAGAGGACATTGCCGCTCCAAGATGTTTTGAGATTGAAAGAAAGCTTAAAGAAAAGCTTGATATTCCCGTATTTCACGACGATCAGCACGGCACGGCGGTAGTTGTTGCCGCTGCTCTTATAAATGCCGCTAAATGTGCAAAAAAAGAAATATCAGAGCTTACGGTTGTAATCAACGGCGCAGGTGCGGCGGGAATGGCAATAGGCAGTTTTTTACTGAAATTGGGTATTAAAGACCTGATTATGGTGGATATTTGCGGAATATTAAACCGCAAGGAGCATTATGACAATCCCGCCCACAACGAAATAGCGCAAAAATCCAACAACAATTTAAAAAAGGGTCGCTTGGAAGACGCCGTAAAAGGCGCCGACGTACTTATAGGAGTTTCAAAACCCGGTTTATTTACCAAGGATATGATTAAATCAATGGCGGACAAGTCTATTGTTTTTGCAATGGCAAACCCCGTTCCCGAAATAATGCCCCATATTGCCCGTGAGGCGGGAGCGTATATAGTAGGTACGGGAAGAAGTGATTTTTCCAACCAGATAAACAATGTTTTGGTATTTCCCGGAATATTTAAAGGCGCGTTATCGGTAAGAGCAAAGGAAATTACCGAGAATATGAAATTAGCGGCGGCTTATGCTATTGCTTCTATTATTCCCGATGATGAAATTACTGCGGAAAATATTATTGCAAGTCCATTAAATAAATCGGTTGCTCAAAATGTTGCCAATGCTGTTGCTAAAGCTTGGAAAAACGAGCAAAAGGGAATTGATTTTTCCCCCGAACAGATGTAATTAAAGTGCTAAATAACCGTAAATCGGTTGAAATAATTTATCAGTCATAATGACGGAGGGAGAAAAAATGACATTTGAATACACACCAAAAGGCGTATGCTCAAGAAAGATGATAATTGACATTGAGGACAATACCGTTAAGCATTTATCGGTAATAGGCGGATGCAACGGCAATTTAAAGGGAATTTCAGCTCTTGTGGAAGGAATGAACATTGACGAGGTAATCGAAAAGCTTGACGGAATTGTCTGCGGCGGAAAAGGAACATCTTGTCCCGCACAGCTTGCAAACGCTCTTAAAGAATATAAAGAAAAAGCATAATAATATTTTAGCGATTTTAATGCCGTGCAGTTTTCTGTACGGTATTGTTGTATATACATTGATACAGATGAAAGGAAATTATAAATAATGAGGATAATGGCAGTGGATTACGGCGACGCTCACACGGGACTTGCCTGCTGCGATAAAAACGAGGTATTGGCTACTCCTTTATGTATTATAGATGAGTGGAATTTTGAAAAATGCGCTCAAAAGGTTGCAAAAGCCGCAGAAGAAAATGAAGCGGAAATGTTGGTAGTAGGCAACCCCATAAATATGAACGGCACTGTCGGTCCAAGAAGTGAAAAATGCCGTAAGTTTGCCGATTTGCTTAAAACTCTCGTCAATATCCCTGTTGAAATGTGGGACGAGCGGGGAACAACCGTTACCGCTCATCAGATGATGAACGAGGTTAATAAAAGGGGAAAAAAACGCAAAGCGGTTATAGATGCGGTGGCAGCGGCTATTATATTGGAAAATTATCTTTCTTACAGGGCTAATCGGAAGAATGGTGATTGATTTTTATGTTTGATAGTGTTTTCAAAGAAACAAACAGTTTAAAGTAATTTGCTATATTTTTTAAATAAAACCTATTTTGTTTTTACAAAATATTAAAATTGGGTAAACTTTATGGAGAAAAAGTATGAGTATGATTTTCTTTTGCCAATCCAATGAGGATTTAAGTCGATATGGTTTAAACAAAATAAAGAATGCAGGTTTAATGTATCCAAAAAGAATAGCAGCAAAATTAAATTTTTCAAATAATTCTTGGACGAGTAGTTCATTTTGTACCCTGTGGGATGAATGTTGGGATTTAACCCGTTCATATAATGAGAATTTGCCGTTTAAAGGAATATCATTATATTATTTTTTAAACGATATATTAGATATATGTGATAAAGCCGCTTTTTTTTACTGTGAACCTATTGATGATAAATCT
>CAZRRT010000028.1:0-22293 GCA_964602605.1 uncultured Ruminiclostridium sp. | reverse complement strand
AACCCCCGACCTGCTGATTACAAATCAGCTGCTCTACCGGCTGAGCTACACCAGCTTTATATTTCTCTTTTAGTGACTTATATATTATATCAAGTTGAATTACATTTGTCAAGCGGTTTTTTAAAAAAATTTTCGTTAAGACCGAAATCAGAGAAACCAATATACCGCAAATCGGCTTGTACAGCCAATTTATAAAATCAATGAATATAGAAAATTTTTTGATTTTTTAACAGCCTTAAATCACTGCATCGGTTTTTGGCTGTGATTAGGCAACAGAAATAATTATAGCGTATCCCAATAATTTGAAAATATAGGCACTCAACTTTGTTATTGAGTGCCAATATTTATAGCTTAAAAGCATTTGTATATAATTGCAAATCAAATACTTTGCGTCTAACCGCATAGCTTTTTATACCTAATACCTTTTATTCATCAGAATTGTCCGATTTTGAATCTTTTTCCTCCTCGTCCTCCTTTATATTCTCATCTTGAACTTCATCGTTTTGTATGTTTTCTATATTTGATATAAATTTAAAGCTTAAAAGATTAGCGCCATTACTTAAATTGATTTTTAAGTCGTGTATACCGAAAACATCTTTTTCTATGGGAATTTCAAAGGACTTAAAGCATTCGGGTTCTACAAAGACGGGAAGCTCAAAGGAGGCTATTGTTTCTTCCTCCAAGGAAAAGGAAAGCCTTGAAGCTTCTCCGGTTGTGGAGGCTTTAATCTTAATTGACTTGCAGTCTGAAAAATCACAGCTGTAAAATGTGATGCTTCCTCCCATAACGTCATTGTTTGCAACATATTCACCCTTTGCGTTGGATAAAGCCTTTATTTCAACTCCTTGCTTTTCGTCATAATTAACGGCAAGGGTTTTATTTTGCAGATTTCTGTTTAACGGTTTGTTTCCGCTTAAAAAGATTTTGGCGCTGCAATGGTCGTCGTCGCTTGCGCCGCCCGCAAAAATAACATACGTTCCCTCGTCAAAGCTGTAGTCGTTTCTGACCGTGTCCCAACGTCCGAACTCTTTTTTGCTTACCGTAAAGTTAAATATCTTTTTCTCCAAAGCGTCCATATATTCACGCTTAAAACCGCATAATTGCTTTAACGGACGTTTGTATCGGCTGTTAAGCTGGGATAAATACACCTGCACAACCTCGTCCCCGCCTAAATTGGATAGATTTTCAACGGTCACCTTTACTTCAAAGCAGTCTGCTTTATCGGTAACAACAAGCTTTCCGTATCTGAAATGGGAGTAGCTTAATCCAAATCCGAAGGGGTAAAGCGGGAATCTGTCATAATACAGATATGTGGACTTTGTCTTAATAATATCGTAATCGTTAATGGAAGGCAGCTCTCGGGTGTCCGCATACCAAGTCATAGGAGTGCGTCCCGCAGGATTGTATGTACCCATAATTGTTTCCGCAATGGCAGTACCCATTTCCGCTCCGCCGTGAGCGGTATATATAATTGCGGGAATATTGCGGTCAAATTCGGGTATTGCATAAGGATAACTTGAAACAATACACATTATGGTCGCTTTGTTTATCATATAAATATGGCGAACCAATTCCTGCTGAAAATAGGGAAGCTCTATTTTCTCTCTGTCGTATTCTTCCCTTGCTACAATCATAGGATTGTTTCCAACGCAAACTACGGCGTAATCGGCACGGTTTGCGGCTTTCATACCCTTGTCTATTCCGTCCCTAATCAGCTCCTCGCTAAACAGCTGATTGCTTTCAACACGGCTTCTTTCCCCAAAGGTCAGCCGTCCTTTTTCATCTACATAAACCGCCTTGTTGTCCCAAGATTTATATGTAACTCCTCCGTTATCCACCGACGGCTTTAATATAGGCATTACAAACCAAGAATATGTGGTAGAGCCGCTTGCTCTGTACTGTCCGTCATCTACTGTCAGATATTTTCCGTTTTTAACCGAAATAAGGGTAATTTCTCCGCCCCAATCGTCCTTTATGAATTGACAGCTGACGTCGGGAAGCTCTCCGTCTGCGGTAACAGAACCGTCCTCGTTTACCTTTAAATAATTTCCCGTTTCAATGGAACGTATTGCCACAGTATCTCTGCAATCCTCGTATACAACCTCCGCTTCGGGAAGAATAGCCTTAAAGCCCTCGTAAATCGTTATGTTGTAAGAGGATTTACCCGTGTACCAATCGGGATATACGGTGTTTCCGTGAACTCCCAATACCGCCAATTTTTTTATCTTTTCTTTTTTCAGCGGCAGAATACCGTTGTTTTTTAACAGGGTTACCGCTTCTCTTGCTGCCTGTAGATTTAAAACCTTATATTTAAAGCAGTTAACTGTACTTTCGGGTATATTGAGATAAGGATTATTTTCGGGAGGATTAAATTCTCCCAACAGAAAACGGGGGTATAAAGCGTTTACAACCGCCTTGTCCAAATCCTTTTCGGTAAGATAGCCTTTGTTTAAAGCAAAATTAACCGCTTCAACAACAAGTCCGGCTTGATCGCACATTATATCTGTTCCGTTTTTTATTGCCATAGCAAGGGATTTTCCGTGATTTTTTGTAAAATTGTGGTGAGTTAAGGTTTGACTCATATCTCCGCCGTCGGTTAGAGCGTATTTCATACCCCACTGTTTTTTGCAGATATTTTCTATATCGGGATTTATAATGGCGGGCAGACCGTTTATGGCGTTATAGGAGGTCATAACCCCGGGTGCATATCCCGATTCTATGGCAGGTCGAAAAGCACGGTAATAGTATTCAAACTTTGTTCTCGGTTCGATGTTGGAGCTTGATGAGCCTCTGTTTTTTTCGTTGTTGTTGGCATAAAAATGCTTTAAAGAGGGAACTGCACGGTAATAATCGGGATTGCTTCCCACAATTCCTTTAGTGTATGCTTTTACGCACTGTCCCGCAAGATAGGGATCTTCGCCGTAACACTCTTCGGTTCTGCCCCAGCGGGGATCTCGGGCAAGATCTACGGTAGGACCGAACAGCACTAATTTGTTTCCCTTAGTATGCTCTTCATAATATCTAAGCTCAGTTCCCGCAATTTCACCCAATTTTTCCAGCAATTCGGTGTCAAACATAGAAGCCAAGCCTATAGGCTGCGGAAATACGGTAGATATTTCAGAATCCTCTCTGCCCACATATCCTCTTGCTATCTCCGTTCCCAAATCGTAAGCCTTTATATTCAAGCGGGGAATAGCAGCCTGTCTTGTGGGAATCAGACCGATTTTCTCCTCCAAGGTAAGCTGTGATATAAGGCTTTTTATTCTTTTTTTCAAAGGCAAAGAGGTATCCAAATAGTCTGTACTGCTCATAAACATTTACCGTCCTTTATATTTTTAGGGACAAAAGCCGATTATTTAAACTTTTCTTCTAATTTTTTGCAAATCAATCTTGCAACCTTATACACATCTCCGCAGCCTAAAGTGATTATTAAATCTCCGTTTTCCGCATTATCGCAAACATAATCCGCAACCTGTTCAAATTTGGGAAACCATACGCAGCCGTGGATTTTTTCGCATAAGTCATTAGCGTATACATTGTAGGTGTTTTTTTCACGGCTGCCCATTATTTCGGTGAGAACAACCTTATCCGCAATGGACAGCGCCTTTGCAAAATCCTCCATTAACATATATGTGCGGGAATAGGTAAAAGGCTGATGAACTGCCCAAACACGTTTAAAGGACATATTTTTTGCAGTAGATAAGGTGGCGGCGATTTCCGCCGGGTGGTGACCGTAATCGTCCGCAACGGTAATTCCGCCGTATTCGCCGTATTTTTCAAATCTTCTGCCCGCTCCGTGAAAATCGTCAAGTCCCTTTGCTATCGCTTCTTTTGATACTCCGCAGTATTGTGCGGCGGCAGCGGCGGCGACTGCGTTAACAATGTTATGCTCTCCGGGAACGTGAATTACCGCCTTGCAAAACGCGGTGTTGTTGTGCATTATGGTAAAGTAAGTTTCAAGATTGCCCGAATGAACAATATCGGCGGCGTACCAATGGTTGCTGCTGCTCTTTCCAAAGGTGATAATATCCTTGCCTGCAATACCTTTGGCAGCTTTCATCGAGTTTTCGTCGTCGCCGTTTACAATAACGGCTTTTTTTGCATGCTCACAAAAAGTATGAAATGACTTTATTATATTTTCAAGATTTTTAAAGTAGTCCAAATGATCTGCGTCTACATTAAGCATCACTCCAATATCCACAGACAGCTTCAGAAAATGATCCAAAAATTCGCAGGCTTCGCAGCAAAGAGTATCGCTGCTTCCCGCAATTCCGCTGCCGCCTATTGCTTTAAGCTTTCCGCCGATAACAGCGGAAACGTCCACATTATCCGCAAGAAATATTTGCGTAAGCATTGAAGTTGTGGTGGTTTTTCCATGGGTTCCCGAAACGCAGACGGAATTTGAGAATTTGCGGGTTATTAAAGCCAACAAATCCGCTCTTTCCATAACCGTTACGCCGCTGCTTCTTGCCGCAACCAGCTCCGGGTTATCCTCCATAATTGCTGCGGTATATACGATGAGATCCGCTCCCTGTATATTTTCCGCTTTCTGTCCCAAATAAACGGGAATACCCATTTTCTCCACTAAATCCAAGGTTTCCGTTTGGTTATTGTCCGAGCCTGTCAGATAATATCCCTTTGAATGAAGAATTTGTGCAAGAGGATACATACCGCTTCCGCCTATGCCAATAAAATGTATATGCTTTTTTCCTTTAAGAAAATCTTCCATAAAACGCCTTTCTAAAGTAAAAAATATTTACGATATATTACCACTGATAAGATTTCCCCTACCTTTTCCCTCAGAAAATTCACAGTCTAATTAGTCGGCGAGGAACGTCTTAAATTAAGCGGGGTAAAACCTCACGCCGAAACTCGAAATTGCAATCCAATTTTGACAGCTTGTATAATCTGCGCTTTAAAAAATTATTAGAATATTTTTGATATTTATGCAAAAAATATCTTCATCAATATAGATGAAAGGAAACTTAAAAATATGAATATCAGCGATATAAGAATAAGAAAAACAATGAACGAGGCAAGGCTTAGAGCTGTTGTTTCCCTTACTTTGGATAATGCCATTGCCATTCACGATATAAAAATCATACAGGGGGACGAGCGTTTGTTTGTCGCTATGCCCAGCAGACGCGACGAGGCGGGGAATTTCAGGGATATTGTTCACCCAATAAGTCCCGATGCAAGAGAAGAATTGGAAAAAGACATTTTATCCGCATATAACGGCTATCTCACTTCTGACAGGCTTTCTCGTTCTCAAGAAGAATTTTTGTCTTAAGCAGGGCAAGCTGTGTTTTTCCGTCGGTGATTTCTCCGCTCATAACCATATCGACCGCCTTATCAAAAGGTATTCTTTTAACATCGAGAAATTCGTCTGCGTCCAAGCTTTGTTCCGATTGGTGAAGTCCTCTTGCAAGGTACATGTGAATTACCTCTGTATCATAGGCGGGAGTCGGCAGCAGATAACCCAAATAATCATATTTATCCGCCGTGCAGCCTGTTTCTTCTTTAAGCTCACGCTTTCCGCAGTCAAAATGCTGCTCGCCCCATTCCAATTTTCCGGCGGGAATTTCTGTCAAAACCTTTCCCGTTGGATAGCGGAATTGGGTTACCATTAAAACTTCGTTTTTATCGGTGAGAGGGACTATACAAACGCCGCCCGGGTGTTTTATTACCTCTCTTATTACTTCCTTGTCGTTTTCAAGACGGGCAATATCCTTATAAAGCTTGACGATTTTACCGTCATATTCCAATTTGCTGTCAATGGTTTTTTCTTCAAGGTGCATTTTAAATTCCTTTCCATTATAAAAGCGTTTAAACTGTCGGCAGATTACATTTTTTCGGGAGCTTCCACCTTTAATAAGTCCAAAAGATTTTTAAGCACGATTTTTACTGCGGTGCAAAGGGAAAGACGAGATTGAAGAACAGCTTCTTCCGCATTTTTAATAGGGCAGCTGTCGTAGAATTTGTGGAAATATTGGGCAAGCTCTATCAGAAACTTGGTTATTGCGGAAGGATTTAATTCCTTTGCTCCTTCGCTTATTACGTCGGGCAGGGTTGCAAGGTGGCGTATAAGCTCGATTTCTGCGTTTTCCGTAAATACAAGCCGGTTTTCGGGAATATTTCTGCAAACCGTTCCTTCCTCTTTTTGCTTTTCCAAAATTCTGCAAATTCTCGCATGAGCATACTGCACATAATAAACAGGGTTTTTGGAGCTTTCCTCAACCGCCAAATCCAAATCAAAGTCAAAGTGAGTGTTGGCGTCACGCAAATTGAAGAAAAATCTTGCTGCGTCCATAGGAATTTCATCAAGGAGAGTGGAGAGGGTAATGGCTTTGCCCGATCTTTTAGACAGCTTGACAGGCTCTCCGTTTCTTACCAATCTAACCATTTGCATAATAACAACCTGAAGCCTTGAAGCGTCAACTCCCAAAGCTGTAAGCGCAGCTCTCATTCTGGGGATATATCCGTGGTGATCCGCACCCAAAATGTCAATGGCAATGTCAAATTTGCGCTTCATCAGTTTGTTGTAATGATAGGCAATATCGGGTACGGAATAGGTGGGAACTCCGTTTGCTCTGATAAGCACTCTGTCCTTATCGTCGCCCAATTCGGTGGATTTAAACCATAATGCGCCGTCCTGCTCATAAGTATAGCCGCTTTTTTTAAGCAATTCTATGATCTCGCTTACCGAGCCGTCATTGTGCAGTGTGCTTTCTTTAAACCAAGTGTCGTATTTTATTCTGTACTTTAACAGATCCTGTTCAAGACCTTGTATATTTAAGGGCAGAGCATACTCTACAAGGGCTTTTCTCCGTTCCTCCTCGGAAACACCGATGTATTTGTCGCCGTAGAGCTTTGCAAAATTCTCGGCGTGATCTGTTATATCCTGACCGTGATAGGAGTCCTCAGGCAGCTCAACGTTATCTCCGAAAATCTGACGGTATCTTATATCAAGGCTTAAAGCAAATTTGTTAATCTGATTGCCTGCGTCGTTTACATAAAATTCACGTTCCACATAATATCCCGCATATTGCAGCAGGGAAGCAAGGCAGTCGCCGATAGCGCCGCCTCTTGCGTTTCCTATGTGCATAGGACCTGTGGGGTTTGCGGAAACAAATTCCACAAGCACACGCTTTCCTTTTCCGTCCTCGGTTTTCCCGTAATTTTCCTTTTCCTTAAGCACGGCGTTTACCGTTTCACCAAACCATAATTTTCCCGCAAAGAAATTGAGAAAGCCCGGACCTGCCACTTCGATTTTTTCAAAATAAGTGCCGTCCAAAACTGCGTTTTCGCAAATAATATCGGCTATCTTTCTCGGATTTTGTTTAAACGCTTTTGCCGAAACCAAAGCGGCGTTGCAGGAAAAATCCCCGTGGCTTTTATCGTTGGGAATTTCAATGGTAAAGGCGGGTATAAGCTCCGAGGGAAGAGTGCCAACGGATACCGCTCTGCCTATTGCGTTCATCACTATTTCTTTTATATCGCTTTTTGCCTGTGCTATAGTGTTTATCATTGTTATCTCCTTAACATTCCTTAATATTTATATACATTTCATTTTCCGAAAAAAATCCCGAATTTATATCAATAGTGTATTTTAAATATAAATCTCCGCCATTATCGGTAATATGGTTTTTTATGTCGTTTGCGTTTATTCCTATCATAAACTCCCCATAGGGCGTTTCATAATGGCAATGGTGCTTCTTTCCTTTTTGAATAATCAGATTGGAAACCATATCTCCCGTTCTGGTAAGTCTTACTTCGTCTTTTGTGATTTCCAATACGACGGTGCAGCCTTCATAACCGTTTGCTTCCGTTTCTTCATAAGAAACATTATAATCGTCGGAGCTTTTCTTTGTCATTTTTCCGTAGGTGAAAAACTCGGTTACATCCTCTCCCTCCTCTGATTTTTGAATACTTTTCATATTTATGCAAACATCTTTGCCTTTTGCTTCTGTTACTTCTTTATTCATTATGGTCCTTTCAAATTACAATCAAATTACAGTAAATCAAGCTTTTGACTCCAAAGCGTTGTTAAGCATTATTTCCAATATTTCGGGATAGGACAAGCCGTCCGCTTTTAATAAAGTGGATAAAATGCTTTCTTCATTAAAGCCGGGAGTTGTTGAAATCTTTGTGCAGCAAATCTCGTTATTTGCAAGCAGGAAATCAATTAAAGCAAAGCCCTGACAGTCCAATAAGCGAAAAATACGTATTGAGCAGGCTTTGATTTTTTCCTTTATATCATCACTCAAATCGGCGGAGGAAACAAATTTAGCGGTTTTTCCGATATAGTTGTTAAGATTGTCGATAGAGCTTTCAACGGTAACGGTTTCGCCAATGGAGGAAACTGTCACAAGTCCCTCGTTTTCATATACGCAGCAGCATAAGCTTCTTCCCGTTAACGCATTTTCCACCACCGCCTTGTGATGATGAGAAAAGGCGATTTTCAGCGCAGCTTTAAGCTCGTTTTTATCAAAGGCGATATTTGAACCGATAGAGGAGCTGCAGCTTGACGCTTTGACAATGACGGGATATTGCAGTTCGTTTTCCTTTTTGTCGATTATATCGTCTATAAAAGGCATATCGCTTCTTTCCAAGCAGAAATACTTATTTGTTTTTACACCCGCTTCATTAAGCAATAAATGAGTCATAGCTTTATCAAGGGCGATGCTTGAAGCCTCCAAGTTGCTTCCCAAAAACGGTATTCCCGCCAATTTGCAAAGTCCCTGTATTCGTCCGCACTCTCCAAATCTGCCGTAAATCACGGAAAATATAACGTCAATTCTTTGCAAAGCCATTTCCGACTTGTCGATAATTTTGATAATACCGTGATGAACCGCATCGGGACTGATAACGGCCGAACAGCAATCCGAGTCGTTTTCCCAGCTTCCGTCTGCGATAGCCTCGTACTTACCCGGGTAATAAAGCCACCTGCCCACACGGGTGATACCGATTGGAATTACGTCATAATTATTAGCGGATAAAGTGCTGATAACGGAATAAGCCGATTTTAACGAAACGGAATAGTCTTTGGATTGACCGCCGAAAAGAACCGCAACCTTTATTTTTGCCATTTGGAAAGCTCCCTTATAAAATAGTGATAAAATTATACCATATAAAAAGAAATTATTCAATAGCTTTATATGTAAAAATAACAAAATAATTACATTTAATCAAATAAAAAATGACGTTTTTCGCAAAACGAATAACGAAAAATGCCATTTAAAATAAAATTAAAAACATAATAAATTATCAGGCTGTTGAAAAAGCCTAAACTTAATTTTTCGGAAGGAAAAAGGTCTTAGGAAAAAATATCAGGGTTTTTCCTAAATTGAAATCATAGCCTAAAATTGAGGCAGAGCAAGGCTCAGCCCGATTTTTGTTTTTTTTAGGCAAGCCGCCAAAAACGGCGTCAGCTTGACGGAAAACCGACCAAAGGAAGATTTTTCGACAAGCTGATATAAATAAAGTTTTTTACAAAAGCATATAAAATTTAAGCCCTTAGTCGCCGAAAGAAATACCAATATCTCTTGCCGCTATTACAACCTTATCGTCAAGTCCTACGAATTTGGTTTTCATAGCAATATCGGAAAGACGGTTTTCACCTATTTCCGTTCCGATTTTTGCAATGGTATATCCGTATTTTTCCTCGGATATAAGCTTTGCAGCTCTTGCGCCGAACTGTGTTGCAAGCACACGGTCATAAGCGGAGGGACTGCCGCCTCTCAGCATATGTCCGGGAACTACCGCACGAGTTTCAAAGCCTGTTTTTGCTTCAATTTGCTTTGTAATTCTTGCGGTTGCGGTAACAAAGCCTTGCTCCGAGCGTATTTTTGCTCTTTCCTTTTTCTTCATTTTGGCTTCCTCCGTATCCATTGCCCCTTCGGCAACGGCTACAATGGAAAAGTCCTTTCCAACCTTAGCTCTTGCTTCAACAGCGTCAATAACCTTATCAATGCTGTAAGGAATTTCGGGTATAAGGATAATATCCGCACCTCCCGCAACGCCTGCATAAAGAGTAAGCCAGCCTGCCTTGTTTCCCATAATCTCAATAACCATAACTCTGCTGTGGGAATTGGCGGTGGTGTGGATACGATCCACCACTTCCGTTCCAATGTCAACCGCAGTGTGAAAGCCAAAGGTCACCGACGTACCCCAAATATCGTTGTCAATGGTTTTGGGAAGTCCTATAACATTAAGTCCTTCTTGGGAAAGCAGATTGGCGGTTTTATGAGTTCCGTTTCCGCCTAAAGTAAGCAGGCAGTCCAATTTGCAGGATTTATAGGTCTTTTTCATTTCGGAAACCTTGTCTATGTTGTCCTCTTCCACCACCTGCATCATTTTGTAAGGCGTTCTGCGTGTTCCCAAGATAGTGCCGCCTGTTGTAAGTATTCCCGAAAAGTCGGAGGGCTTCATTTCCTTATACTCGTTGTGTATAAGTCCGTGGTAACCGTCGATAATACCGACTATCTCTACCTTGTCCTCTCCTATCAGATTATAGCAAGCCTTTGCTGCTCCTCTGATTGTGGCGTTAAGTCCCGGGCAGTCGCCTCCGCTTGTCAATATGCCTATTCTGCGTTTTGCCATAGCTATTTTCCTTTCCTATCAGTCTTTGAGCTTCCTAAATCAAATTCAAGAATTATTAAAGAATGATGCTGTTTACACTTCTTTTATATTATTATAACTCAAAGATAAAAAAAGGTCAATAATCATAATTTAATTTTTTTTCTGTTTTTAAATTTTACTTAAAAACTTAATTTTATAAATTCTATTGACAAATTATATTTTCAGTATTAAAATAAAATATAAGAGCAAAGACCGAATATATTTTATAAAACGGTGAAAACGTTATCATAATTAAAATTTTACAGAAGGGACTGATAAAATTGTCATACGTTTTAGGAGTTGACATCGGAACATCGGGAACGAAAACCGTTCTTTTTACGGAGGAGGGCGTTCCTGTTTCTTCCGCTACTTATGAATACCCCCTTTATACTCCCCGCAACGGTTATGCCGAGCAAGAACCGACTGATTGGTGGAATGCGGTTGTAAACGGAATTAAACAAGTTATTAACGAAAGCGGAGCTGTTCCTTCCGAAATCAAGGGAATAGGCTTGTCGGGACAAATGCACGGTCTTGTTATGCTTGACAAGGACAACAACGTTATTCGCCGCAGCATTATTTGGTGTGATCAGCGTACCGCAAGAGAGGTGGTTGAAATAACCGAAAAGGTGGGACATCAGCGTTTGATTGAAATCACCGCAAATCCCGCCATAACAGGCTTTACCGCCGCAAAAATAATGTGGGTGAAGAACAACGAGCCTGAAAATTACGAAAAATGCCGTCATATACTGCTTCCCAAGGACTACATAAGATTTATGCTGACAGGGGAGTATGCTACCGAGGTTTCGGACGCTTCGGGAATGCAGCTTTTGGATATTCCCAACCGCTGCTGGTCCGATGAAGTGCTGACTAAATTAGACATTGACAAGCAATTATTGGCAAAGGTATATGAAAGCCCACAAATTACAGGCAAAATCACCAAAAAAGCAGCCGAGCTTACAGGGCTTTGCGAAGGAACTATAGTTGTAGGCGGTGCGGGGGACAATGCGGCTGCCGCTGTCGGTACGGGAGTTGTGGAGGACGGAAAAGCGTTCACAACTATCGGCTCAAGCGGAGTTGTATTTGCTCACACAAGCAATATTTCCATTGATAAAAAGGGAAGAGTGCATACCTTTTGCTGTGCAGTTCCGAATTGCTGGCACGTAATGGGAGTAACTCAAAGCGCAGGACTTTCTCTTAAATGGTTTAGAGATAATATGTGCTGGGGGGAAATGGAAACCGCTCTCAATATGGGAGTAGATCCCTATTACTTAACCGACAAGGCAGCTATGGAGGTGCCTATCGGAGCGAATCGCCTTATATATCTTCCTTATCTTAACGGAGAGAGAACTCCTCATCTTGACCCCAACTGCCGAGGCGCATTTATCGGTTTATCTACAATGCACAAAAAGAGAGATATGATTAGAGCAGTTATGGAGGGCGTTTCCTATTCTTTGAGAGATTGCGTTGAAGTAATGCGTGAGATGAACATAAACGTTACCGATATGATGGCTTGCGGCGGCGGCGGAAGCTCACCGCTGTGGCGGCAGATGTTGGCGGATTTATACGCTTGTCCCGTTAAAACAACGCAGAATAAGGAAGGTCCTGCTTTGGGAGTCGCATTGCTGGCGGCGGTTGGAGCGGGAATATACTCGTCAGTTCCCGAAGCCTGCAAGGCGGTAATACTTCCCGATAAAATTCAAGAGCCTGTTAAAGAAAATATCGGCGAATATGAAAAGGTATACAAGGTTTACAGGCAGCTGTATTCCGCATTAAAGCCTTCTTTTGACCGGTTGGCGGCTTTATGATTCAGTGATTTGCATTTATAAATTTTTGTTTAAATATTGCAAAATTCCGTTTTTATGATATAATTATTTGAAGAAGCTTTCCAAGCAAATTTGGATTACTTTACATATCTATTAAGGAGAACAAAATGAAACTGTTTATTGACACCGCCAACGTTGCGGACATTAAGAGAGCCAACGATATGGGAATTATCTGCGGCGTTACCACCAACCCTTCTCTTATTGCAAAAGAGGGCAGAGATTTTAAGGAAGTAGTTACCGAAATTACACAAATTGTGGACGGACCTATTTCCGCCGAGGTAATTTCCTTGGAAGCGGATAAAATGGTTGAGGAAGCGCTTCCTTTGGCTGCTATCAACAAGAATATCGTTATTAAGCTGCCTATGTGCGAGGAGGGCTTAAAAGCCTGCAAGCAGCTTACCGCAAAGGGAATTAAAACAAACGTTACCCTGGTATTTTCAGCAGCTCAGGCTTTGCTTGCCGCAAGAGCAGGCGCTACCTTTGTAAGTCCTTTTTTGGGCAGACTTGACGATATTGGAATGGAAGGACTTAATCTTATTGAAGAAATAGTTGAAATGTTCAACGCCTCCGCCATTGACACGGAAATAATTGCCGCCTCTATTCGCAATCCGATTCACGTTACCGCTGCCGCAAGAATGGGCTGCCATATCGCTACCGTTCCTATGAATGTGCTTTTGCAGATGATTAAGCACCCTATGACCGATAATGGAATTGAAAGATTTTTAAAGGATTGGGAAGGATTTACCAAAAAATAATAATTATTTATAATTATTAAAAGGAGCTGAGAAATCGGCTCTTTTTTATTTCAAATAATATGCAAACATAGTTTAAATGATAATTATAAATATTTATATTCCAAAAACCCATTAGCAATTTTTATCAAATAAAAAAGGACCGTATTTTTACAGTCCCATTTTAATATGTCCTTCGGTGATTGTTTAAAACAGTCAGCACTGTTAATTAGCTCTCTGAACCTTGCCTGAACGCAAGCATCTGGTGCAGACGTTTACTCTGCAAGGAGTTCCGTTTACAATAGCCTTAACCTTTTGTACGTTTGGCTTGTAGGTTCTGTTGGAACATCTGTGTGAGTGAGAAACCTTAATACCGAAAGTGACACCTTTTCCGCAGATATCGCATTTTGCCATGGGTGAACACCTCTCTTTCAATACTTAATACTTATAATTCAAATACCATATTATTATAACAGGTATTGTTTAAAAAATCAAGAGTTTTTTTTAAGATTTTTTTATTTATTGGGGATTTTTCTTATTTTATTATTATGATTCATCAAGTTATTTACAATTTCTATTTGTCCTTGTCTTTTTCTTTTTCATCATCATCAATGCGAAAGGCAATAATACTGCTTATGCAGTTGTCGTTGACCTGAGTAACCACAAAGCGAACATCTTCATAATCCGCATGAGGCTTTTTTTCCGTTTTTTCGGAAATATTGGGAATATAGCCCAATAAATCAGTAATAAAGCCTGCAATAGTGTCGTATTCGTGATCCTCTGGCAGCTCATAGCCGAACAGCCCCAAAACCTCTTCGGGGTCGCAGTCGCCGTGTATCTCGTATTTTTCCTTGCCTATCTTTTTAATATCCGCTTCTTCATCGTCATATTCGTCCTGTATACTGCCCATTACCGCCTCAATCAAATCCTCTACCGTCACAAGCCCTGCTGTTCCGCCGTACTCGTCGATAGCCACCGCCATACCCGATTTGTTTTCGGTAAGCTGCTGAAATGCCTCGTCGCAGGGACAGCTTTCGGGAATAAAGGAAACCTCCCGTATAAATTCCTTTGCGGTATACTGTTCGGCGTTATCCTTTCCCACAAGGCACAGCAAGTCCTTTACCAAAATTATACCCACTATATTGTCCACGCTTTCACGGTATACGGGTATTCGGGAAAAGCCTTCCTCCAACGCCATATATATAATATCGTCCGTTTTGGTGTTCTCCTCCACTGCGGCAATATTAACCCGATGAGTCATAACGTCGGATATTTTCAGATCGCCGAATTCAAAAATATTGTTTATCATCTTTACGGAAGATGTTTCAAACTCTCCGCTTTCCGCTCCTGCGTCAACCAATGAGATAATTTCATCTTCGGTAGGTGCTTTGTAGTTTTCACCCAAAGCTTTTTTTAATAATGCGTTAAGTCCCTTTTCCAAAAGAACAAGGGGATACAGCAAGTAATAGGCAGGTTTTCGCTTTCGCCCGTCTGCGTCCATAATTCTGTCCGTCCTTATAATTTTATATTTGATATAATATAACATAATAACATAAAACAAATCAGATTTCAAGATATGAAAAGTGAAAATCATATAAATTTGACTTGATAAAATTTGTTTTATGTAATATAATAGAATTTACAGTATTTGAGAAAGGAATTGGTTCTTATGGAACAACGCTTGATTCCTGCCGATTTGTTGTTAAAGCAGTGCAAAAATCCTTTAAAAAGCCAAAATAAAGAAGAATTATTCAGTTACAGCTCCTATGCTGCAAGAACAATCCTTAATAACGAAATTAAAGCTTACGACAGCTTAAAGCTTTCAATATATGACGGTGTATTTGCAGGCGGAAAATCGGTTTCCGATATAACAAGAAAAAAATATGGGGGACAGTCGGAGGAAATGCTTCAGCGTCTTATGAGCTGTGAATTTCTTTATCGGCTTTGCAGGGGAGCGGTGTGCTTTGTTTATCCCGTCGATATTGACAATAATTGTTTGCTGAAGTCTCCTGTAAGGATAACCGCAAAATTTGACGGCGACATCAAGGAATTATCCCACTATAAAAAAATATTGAAATTTATGGCTCAAACTCGTTATTCGTTTAATATTAAAAAAAATACAGTGCTGAAAAAGCAGGGAGAGGTTGAACTTAAAATCGGCGGGGCAGTGATGAAGGAGTCGTATAAAAATCAAGCGTTTGTCAGCCGTTTTAACGAGGAAACCTTTTTCAAGGACTTTGATTTAACCGGCTTGATGAAGGATAGACTGCTGATAGAAGATAAATCGGACAAGCTGCATTTTGCCCAGCTTTACGCCATTTCATTTTTCGGACTGTCTTTTGACGAGATATTTGCGGTGGATCGGGTTTTCGGCTTTTCAGATATGGGAATACGCAACAGAGACAGCGTAAAAAAAAGCGCCGCATTGGCATTGAGAGATGATTTAAGGAGATTAAGCGACAATAATTTGGCGTCTATGTTAGAGATGATCGGAAAGGCATTGGATTTGCTGCCATTGCCGAAAATAACGGCTGAAAGCTCGGCTTTTACCGCCAAAAATTATGTTAATTATATTTCAATATCGGATTTGGGCAGCGTCTTTTTAAAGGCTTCGGAAAGCAGCTCTGCTTGTTCGGTGATTTATCGTGAAAAATATGCTGATTCTTATAAAAAGGCAAAGGACAGAGCCAAGCTTTTGTGCGAATATAAAAAAGTTGTAAATTTATGTGAAGATATAGCGGCAATATCCAAAAACAAGGGTGCGAATATTTACACGTCCCTATGGTTTAAGGAGGCTTTACAGCTGCAAAAAGATTTAAGGAATATGGAAGATGCAAAGGGATAACAAATGCAAAATATGCCCAAGGGAATGTGAAGCCGACAGGACGACCCAATGCGGATTTTGTGGAGTAAATAACAGCGGAGAGGATAAGATAACTGTTGCAAAGGCTATGCTGCATTTTGGTGAAGAGCCTGTTATATCAGGCACAAAGGGCAGCGGCGCAATATTTTTTTCAGGCTGTAATATGAGGTGCGTTTTTTGCCAAAATTACAAAATCAGCAGCGGCGGATTGGGCAGAGAGATTTCCTTGGATCAGCTTGGGGATATTATTATGAAATTGCAAAGCAGGGAAGCTCATAATATAAATCTTGTAACGGCAACTCATTATACTGATAAGATAGCAAAGCTTCTTGAAAAAATCAAGCCCTCCCTTAATATTCCCGTTGTATTTAACTGCGGCGGATATGAAAAAACGGAGGCCTTGAGAATGTTAGACGGCTTAGTTGACATATATCTTCCCGATTTTAAGTATTATGATGAAGAAATCTCTCAAAAGTATTCCCGGGCAAAGGACTATTTTGATACCGCTTATGCCGCACTTGAAGAAATGATAAAGCAAACCGGCAAATATGTTATCGAGAACGGCTTGATGAAAAAGGGAGTTATTGTCCGTCATCTTATTTTGCCCGGCTGTTATAAGGACAGTATAAATATTTTAAAAAGACTTGCGGATTTTAAAGACGATATTTTAATAAGCCTTATGCGGCAGTATTTTCCCTCGGGAAGAGCAAAGGATTTTCTCGAAATAAACCGCAAGTTAACCACATTTGAATATCGTAAAGTATTGTCGGTATGTGAAGAATTGGGTTTTGAAGGCTTTACCCAGGAAAAAGGCTGCGACAACTGCCAAATGACTCCCGATTTTGATTTGGAGAAATTTTTTGAGATTTGATTTTTCGGTATTGCTGTTGCTGAAAATCGGATTTTTTTACGTTTGCGACGTTTGCATTAAGATGTTTGCTTTAAATTATACAGAATAATCGTCAATTAGTGTTCATATTTTACCGCTTTTGTTACGTCAATTTTTGCATCAGAACCTCATTATGCAGTTGAAATTGTTAAAAAATTGAAATTTTGCTTACTCTTTTGTAAAATTTATACAAATTTATGTTATTATTGGAAAAATGTAACCGACATATTGACCATAAGTCTAAAATTATTGGATTTGAAAACGTTTACTTGATTTTTTTAACTTTTTGAAAACGTTTTCTTGATTTATTCAATTAAAGTATTAGGTAATTTAAAAATATTTCCCTCATTTTTTAAAAATGTAAAATCCGACAAAAAAATAAGCGGCATTTGTTTAAAAATGTTTAAGGTTATGGTTAAGTTTTTACAACTGATACAAATTCAATTTAATGCGATGGAATTCGTAAAAAATAAGCAGAAAATTATTTCTTTTACAGATAAATAATAAACTAATATTTATCATATTATCATTTTTGATATATCAATTCAAAAATATTGTATAACAATTAACTAATTAGTTGTAGTTTTGTATAAATTCAACAAATATCTTTTCACAGATAAGTGAGTTTTGATGTATTGTATTGATATAAAAAATATGATACAATTTAAAAGGTAATAAAAGATAGATATATTATGCCTTACTGATGAAAGACGGTGACACAAGAATGAATGGATTTTTTGCTAAGCAGCCTATAATTGATTTAAACGGAGCAACCTACGGTTACGATATTTTATACCGCACCGCTCCTCAGACGTCCTTTGGCGGAAAAGCCGACGCAGATAAGATGTCTGTTGACGCAATCAACAATTTGTTTTTCGGTGAAGAGGATCAAAGCGACTTTTTAAACAATAAAAAAGCATTTTTAACTTTTACCGAGAATTTGCTGGTACAAAAAACAGCCACCCTGCTTCCAAAGGATCAAATTGTGGTAGAAGTACAAAAAAGCTTGATGATGACCTCAGAAGCTGCAAGAAATTGTTGCAGGGAGCTTATTGAAGACAGTTATCTTGTTGCTGTTGACGATTTTCTTTACAGCTCTGAAACAGCGTTCATTTTAGATTATTGTCAAATAGTAAAAATCGATTTCAGAAATAATAAAAGCGATATAGAGAAAACTGTATCATATTGTAAAAAATTAAATAAGACTGTATTGGCGGAGAAAATTGAAACAAATGAAGCCGCAGAGTACGCAAAAAGCTTGGGCTGCTCTTTGATGCAGGGATTTTATTTTGCCAAGCCCCTGATAGTAAAGGGCAAAGCCCACAATCCTATGGCAATAACCTTTTCAAAGCTGATAAACGAGCTTAGAGCCCCCGATTTGGATATGGACAGATTAGGCGATATTATATCCGCCGATCCTTTTATGACCGCAAAGCTGTTAAGGCTTGTAAACGCATTAAGAGGCGATATGGCGAACAAAATCTCCACTGTAAAGCAGGCGCTTTTGATGTTAGGCGTTAAAAAGCTTACCGAGTGGGTTTATATCGTGGGCTTACAGTGTCTTGCTCCTCAAGGTCCCGATGAAAGAGTAAGAGTTGCACTTTTCCGTGCTACATTTTGCCGCATAATATCCATTATGATCTTAGACGAGTTTTCCTTTGACGATGAAATGTACTTAATGGGACTTATGTCGGTGGTTGTGGATTTAAACGATAAGGAATCAATGACCGCTATGAGATTGTCAAATAACATTATAGACGGTTTGTCAAGTATGTCGGGAGTGTACGGCGACACCTTTAATTTTGTCCTTGACTGCGAACAGGCAAATTGGGCAGGCGTTGACAGATTTGTTTCAACCTATAATTTAGACGGTAAGGAAGTCCTTCAAAAGTACATAGAATGTATGAATAAGGTTCAGATGATGTGCTATTTGGCTGCATAATTACAAATTAACGTCCTATGCTTTAATTTAAGAATGGGACGTTTTTTATTTAAGAAACACCGCTGTTTATACTGTTTCTCAATCAGGCTGTAGACTGTGGTTATGGTGTGATTGGTAATTTGTATTATAGCGATGTTTTTTTATTATATACAAAATGGCTGTAATATTATTCACAATAACAAAATTATCCCGCCAAAGCTGCAAATAAGCGGCTGTAGCGGGATTACTTATATTAAATTCTATAAAACATTGAGTTCTTTACAGCTTCACTTATTACTTATAAAATTATGCAAATAAGACCGCTGCAACCGTCGTTGATAATTCGCTGTATAGTTTCCTGAAGCTTTTGCCTTGCGTCTGCCGGCATACGGTAAAGCTTGTTTCGCAGACCCTCTGTAACCAATTCGTGAAGTGATTTTCCAAAGATGTTGCTTTCCCATATCTTTGAGGGATTTTCTTCAAATTCTTTAAGCAAATACTTTACAAGCTCTTCGCTTTGCCGCTCTGTACCGACTATGGGGGAAACCTCCGTATTGATTTTTGCGCTCATCATATGGATCGAGGTGGATTCCGCCCTTAACCTTACGCCGTATTTTCCGCCCTGCTTAACAATTTCGGGTTCTTCCAAGGTAAGCTCCTCAAGGCTTGGCATTACTATTCCGTAGCCTGTGGCTTCAACCTCGTCCAATGCGCTTTTTACCTTTTCGTATTTCTTTTTAATCTGCGCCAACTCAATCATACAAGGCATTAAATCGCTTTCGTCCTTAATGTCAAGACCTGTTGTTTCCCCCAACACACGGTAGAATAAATCGGGAGCAAGCTCAACCTTTACAAAACCCGCCCCGCTGCCTAAGTCCACGTTTTCCACGTCACAGTCGGTGATGTATTCATTTTCCGCCAATTTGCAGGAAACGCCTTTAACTTCACCTATGTTTGTAATTCCCGCTGCGGATTTTTTAAGCTGATTGAAGATCTCTGTTTTAAGCCAATGACCTTTTTCCAAAGAGGTAAGCCATTTGGGAATTTTAATATTGATTTCCTTTACGGGGAATTGGAGCAGCACCTCCGCTAAAATATCCTTAATATCCTGCTCCGTAACCTCTAAGCAGTTAAGGGGAATAACCGGCTTTTGATATTTTTCCGTAAGCTCTGCCGCCAAGGCTTTGCTTTCCTCCGAATTTGGCTCACGGCAGTTAAGAATAACCACAAAGGGCTTGTGTATCAGATTAAGCTCGTTTATCACCCTTTGCTCTGCTTCTTCATATTCTTCTCTGGGAATATCGGTAATACTGCCGTCGGTGGTGATAACCAATCCTATGGTGGAGTGTTCGTTTATTACCTTTTGAGTTCCCACCTCTGCCGCCATATTAAATGGGACTTCGGTGCTGAACCAAGGCGTTTTCACCATACGGGGCATTTCGTTTTCTATATAGCCTATGGAGCTGGGAACAATATATCCCACACAGTCAATAAGCCGAACATTCATAGTAATGTTTTCTTCAACCTCAACAGAAATAGCCTGCTCGGGTACAAATTTCGGCTCTGTCGTCATTATGGTCTTTCCCGCAGCGGATTGAGGAAGCTCGTCTATGGCTCTCTCCTTGCGAAATTCATTGCTGATTGAAGGAATGACAAGGGTTTTCATAAACCTGCTGATAAAAGTGGATTTTCCCGAGCGCACAGGACCTACTACGCCGATGTAAATATTTCCCTCAGTTCTTTTTGCGATATTTTGATATATAGAATTTGTCATATTTCTCCCTCCCAATCACACAATAGGAATAAGCAGCAAGCAGGGCTGTGAAAGCGTTTCGGATTCCAATTCGTTTTCTTCTTTTATAGCGTCGGGCTTGGTGTTGTATTTTTTTGCTATTGCGAATATGCTTTCCTTTTCTTCTGCATAATAAAGCTTTAAGCCGTAATCGACGTTTTTGTTTTTAGGCTTTTCGGTGTCCAAAAGAACATTTTCGATAATCTCAACAGTTTTTACTTTATATATACAGCCGTTTAAGGCAAATGTTATTCTCAGCTCCGCCGAATTCTCTCCGCTTATGTTGTAGCTGACGTCCGATATTTGTATATTATGGTCTATTAAGCAGTTTTCGTCAATAATTCCGCAGTCGCACGACAATTCCACCGCTTCGCTCTTTTCCAAGAATATGGGCATACCCGACGCCGAAAGTCTGCCGACGGCTTGAGAAATCAGCTGTCCCGATATAATCAGCGAGCCTTCTCCGTCAAACTTGCAATTAACGCCCGTTAAGTCGCAGCGGCAGTCAAATATTTCCTCAAGACCGCCCTCTTTGCATTCCAAAACCGTTTTGTGGGACAGCTGCTTTTGTATTTGCTGAGGCGAATATTCCGCTTTAACAGTGGAGGTTGTAAACTCGGTTTCATAATCTGTGGAAAATAAATCGGTAAGCACCGAAACGTTTGTTTCCTTGCAGGCGGTGATTTTGCAGTCAACGGTAAGGTCGCAGCCTAAAATTCTGCTTTCTCCGTTATCTGAGGGCTTGATCTCCAATCCGCAGTCCATAATCCTTATATCCGCATAACAGCTGTACGAATCGTCAAGACCGTCCATATCAACTATTCTGCTTATAGGCACGGCGGCTTCCATAACCTCTGTGTCTTGGGTTTCCTCGTCAATTTTAACCAAATACAGGGCTTTTACTTTTGCTTCGCCTTTGATAACGGCTTTTCCCGCAATAATCTTTATGTCGTTTACCGCCGCCCGACAGTCGCAGTGAATTATACCCAATATACCGCCTTTGCCTGTGCCTGTTTCAATGTCCTCACGTATTGCAAACTGTCCGCCGCCTATCAGCTTGTTTCCGCAGTAGGAAAGCGTTTGCGCTTTTGTTTCCAAGCCCTCTGCACCGCTGATTATTTCCACTGCTTTTTCCGAGCAGACTTTAATTTTGCAGCTTACCGCCCCTCTCACATCAAAACGTCTGCCGCTTACCGCACGGCAATTTGAGTAATCGGTTTTGGTTTGAATGGAAACAGTAATTTTTTCCCCGGGCTTTGTCAGCTCCAATGTTTTGGAATAGGTGTACTTTTGTTCCACGCAGTGAATGTTAACACAGTCCTCCGCCAAATAGAGAATTTTTATCAGCACCGCTCCGTCAATAAACAGCTGGCTGCCTGAAACGCTGTAAGAGGATATTCCCGGGATCAGGCTGCATTTGAGAATTTTAAAAATGTCGGGATAATAGTCGGGAAGCACATAATCAAATTCCACACCTTGCTCCGTCTGCCCGTCGTAAATCACTTCGTTAAGGAATACAGGCTCTTTTTTCAGTTGAAGTTCCATGAATAATCTTTCCTTTCCTCGGGAGCTTTTTTGACCTCTGCTCCTCCGCTTTATTATTGGGCTTATGCCTTGTGTCAAAGAAAATATATTCACAAACGGGACAGTTTAT
>CAZRRT010000027.1:12935-22327 GCA_964602605.1 uncultured Ruminiclostridium sp. | reverse complement strand
ATATTATGTTGGGTATAGCGTAGCTGGTTAACGCGTCAGTTTGTGGCACTGAAGATCAAGGGTTCGAATCCCTTTACCCAACCCATTTTTAAAATCGCACTATAGCAGGAAATCCTGTTGTAGTGCGGTTTTTCTTATTTCCGATTATTTGACGCCAATACAAAAAATGCCGATAAAAACCAAATATGCAACACGAAATGCAACACGCTTTTACCTTTCTCTCAATATTTGTCATTGTTTAGAGCAGTTGTGAAAAACTGCTTCCATTATACCTTTATCAGCAAAAACTCTGTTGTATGTTGGCGCAGTTCTTCGGACGAGGTATTGATTATTACTCTCACTTGATAAAAATCGAGTTACTCCGTAAATGTAATAGCCCAGAGAGTGATTGTTTCCTTCATGGGCAGAAGTGCCACTTGTTTTATTGGAGATCTAGCATACGTTACACTCTGTTTCTATGTTTTCTTGGAGAAAATCTTATACCTTTTTTTCTCACCACATTTATTGACTAAGCTCTTCATCAGCAGCGCACAAAAAAATGACCGTTTAGTAATACGGTCATTATCACGTCAAGTGATTGTTTATAAAAACCTTAAAAACCCGCAGCTCGAAAGACTTTCGCACCTCAGTTAAATTAAAAACAAAAAACGTTCATATTCGAACCATAAATATGAACATTCTATTATGATATATGTTATATAATTCATACTACTGAAAAATTAGCACTAAGCGCAGGGGGTAAGGGGGCGGTTAGCCCCCAAATTGTTTTTAGCAAATAACTTTTTGGTAGGGGTGAATTTTTTAAAAGAGGGGGAAGGCAACAATATTGTTGTTTCCCCCTTATTTTTTTGTTTTTTCTGGTATGGACTTAATAAGTAAAATTAATATATTAGCGTTCTAAAATAATCTTTCATTATTTTTAAAGCTTCTTTATTTTCTTCTAATTTTTCGCATAATTCTATTAAACTTTTGTTGCTGTATTTAGTATTTGTATCTATCAAATTTCTTAATTCTTTTTCTTCTTTTTCATTTTTAATTTTATCTATTCCTCTTCTAATTATTTTTTCTATTATATAACAATATTTTATATCTTCATTTTCTTCTTTAAATTCGACTCCTAAAAATTTTTTTAATAATTCTATGTTTCTGTATTCATTTAATATTTGTATTAAAAATTTGTAATCTTCCTTTGTTATGTTTATGTTCATTTTTTTAATCTTCTTTCTTGTCATTTATATTGATTATATTATTTCCTATTCCGTTATGTGTTTGATTTAAATTATATCCTATCCCATTTTTGTTGTTTGTTAGTCCTGCTATGTAGTCCAGTGATACATTATAATATTTTGCTAATTCTATTGCTTTATCAAATGGTATTTGATATTCGCCTGTTTCCCACCTGCTATATTGTTTTTGTGTTGTTTTTATTATCTCTGCTATTTGTACTTGATTTAGGTCTTTATCGTTTCTTAAATCTTTTAGTCTTTGGTAGTATTTCACAAAATTTTATTTCTCCTTTGTTATTTTTATAGAATTATATCATATCCCATATTTGTTCTATTGACTTTAGTACAATTATGGGGTATAATTCTTTTATAGTACATTTATGTACTATGATAAGTCAATAGGCAACCCGCCCGCTTGCCGCCAACAAATAACAAGGGCAGAAAGGATTATATATTGATTACTGGTGGTTTAATTGCTTTAATTCTTGCATTTTGTTTTTATGGCTGTCTTAGTCTTTTTGATCTTCCAGATCATCAATCTAATGTTGATTCATCAGAGTCTTCTGATGATGAAAAAACCAATGAACAGGAAAACCCGCAGGAAGCCCCTGAAACGGCGGTAGAACAGCAGCCCGAAAAGGAAACCGGAACATGGACACCGGGCGGCGGTGAAACGGATGATTCTATCCCGGCAGAGGAAACCCCCGTAAATGATAAAAATTAAATATGGAGTCCCGCCCGTACTCCGCTACTAAAATACAAGGGCAGAAAGGATAATACAATGTTTTTATCAGATTTAACCAAAGATTTAAAAAATGCAATTTCAGAAGCTGCGGATCTTGATCTTTTTCCTGATTATTCGAATATAGATCTTTCCGAATTTGACGAAACTCCCTTTGATATTTCCGATGATGATCTTTCCGATGAAGATGATGATCAGCTGGAGGGGCAATTATTTATATGACATACAAAATTGTTTTTCATGTTGATTACTGCTTCTTTCGTAAGTCTTTTTCTTCTGAGTCAGATCTTCTAAAATTCCTTAGTGATTATGATGACTATATCCATGATTCAGTTTTTGAATTTCTTCACGATCCTGATTGTCCTCCAGCTGCTTCCGATTCTTTAGAGCTCCCCGGCTTTACCCTTTATCTTATATAACAAGTTCCGGCAGGTTCATCTTAAAGCCTGCCTCCATACCTTTAATGGTTTATATATAACATAGGGAATTGACCGCTCCCATTTATTACAAGGTCAGAAAGGTTTTTATTATGGTAGCTACTGTTATTGGCACTGAAATTAAATCCGGTAAATTTTCAGATCCTAAAACCGGACAAGAAATTATCTATAACAATATCTTTGTTTATTGTTCCAAGGATAACAATTATGAATCTTCAGGATCTGTCGGCTTTGGTTCTGCTCCTGTTACGGTAAAGCTTAAAAATTCTCCTGCTATTATTTCTTCTGTTTTCGGTTCTGTTTTGACTGCTGATGATCTTGAATCTATGGTAGGTGAAAAATTTAATCTTTTCTATAATGAAAAAGGCGTTATTGATTCTATAGTTCCTGTTGGTGCTTAGTATGGAAACTGTTACTACTTCTGTTGAATATGTTCCCGATGTTATTGATAAGCTTGATACTGTAATACAAGGACTTCACGGATTATACGACGCTTTATGGATTATCATTGGTATACTTGCTGTTACCATTGTTGTTAAATTTCTTTGGACTTTTCTTTCCAAATGGTTATTCGGCGGAATATAACCGCCATTAACACCAACCTTGCAAGGGATATATTTATATTTAATTTTTTGAATGATGAAAGGATTTTTTTACTATGAAACAGAAATTTAAAGATTTTGTATCAAAAATTGACGAAACTAAGTTAACCATTTCCACCGCTGTTGTCGGTGCTTCTCCCGTTCTGATGTCCGTTGCTGCTTCCGCTGCTGACACCGATACAGGATTTACTGCTCCCTCTATTGCTTCATCTGTTACCTCATCTATGTTTAATCAGATTTTAACACAGATGACGGACTTACTCCCCATTCTTTTACCCGTTGTTGTTGGCTGTCTTGCTTTCCGTAAAGGTATAAGCTTCTTGAAGTCTATGATTATGGGTGCATAATTTCTAAGGCGGTGTAGTGCCGCCTTTTAAGCCTTAATGTATTATTATGGTTTAAAAAACGGCATTATAAGAGGTGTATTATGAGTGTACATATTAAATCTTTAATTTTGCTTATAGTTGGTATTCTTGTTATAAATATAATTTCTTTCGGTGTTCCTGTCTTTGCTTCCTCTCCCTCTATTGGCGTCGGTACTCCTTTTCCTGTTATGGGTAATGATGATGATTTCTTTGGATTTAAACAAGCGTTTGAGCGTTTTTTCAATGAAACCTTTCTTGGTGATGATGGTCGTATGTATAACTATACTATGCCCGACGGGACTCTTTTTCGTGGTACAAAAACCGAATTTAAAGCAGCTATTTTAGATTATTACAATTCTGCTGATACTCCATTTGTTGACGTTGACGTCGTTAAGGATTCCGACGGAAATGTTCTTTTCTATACTTTTTCTCAAAATGGCGGCGAATCTGTTCCGAATATGTTTATAGGTGATTTCTGCGATATGTCTAAAGAATCGTTTGAGAAATACGGTATTTCTAAGGGCTATTACAGCGCAGATGTTTATACTTCTTCTCTTTCTAACTCTCGTGTTAAGTTTTATAAGAATTTATTCCCCGATTATACATATGGTCCTCAGGAGTTTAATCCTAATCAGCCTTTTCCCTCTTACACTACTTTTGAAGATCACCCTTTTAATTGCTCTGTATTTGATGAACTTGGTTTCGATTATAAAATGTGGGATAATATTGATGATGTATTTTTTGAATATAAAGTTCCGCCTTCTTCATCTCCTTCTTCAGAGCTTTATTATACTCCTTTTTTTATTGACAAGGATCTTCATCTTATTACCACTTCTTCTTCTTTTCGTTTTTCTTTTTGGTCTAATCAATATTCTATCTATTACTGTGATTATCTTTTTTCTATAACACCCGGTTATGATACTGGTTACTTAAATTTTGGCTTTAAGCTTACTTCCGGTAATCTTTTCTTTGTTATGGCTTGTTCTGATTTTAATACCTATTATTCTCCCGGTAATTACCTTTATCGACAGTACATTTTTGGTAATTCTCTCTTTCCTTCTAAGCCTTTATTTTACGATAATTATCGTTTTATTTTAAATGTTCCTGATTCTGTAAGCTCACGCTATGATGTTCAAAATTTTTCAACTTATCATGATGGCAGACCTTTAAATATTATTTTTACTGATAATTATACTCAATCAGATGTTACTCTTTTTACCCCTGTTTTTGCTGGTTACTTAATTTCTAATAATTCATTTCCCAAATCAAATTTACAATTAGCAGCTTCACAGATTGTCGATGGCGATTCCATACAAGGCGGTACTAACACGATAAATACCGATTTAACAGATTGGCAAAAGGCTATATATATGATAGCTAAGCAGCAGGGTGTTTCTTTCGAGGAAATGTTAAAGAAAATGCAGATCATCATAGATCAGAACGGTAAGTTGTCTCTCACTGACGGCACTAATGATTATAACGTTCAGGAACTTGCACAGTCTTTTGTTCAGTTATACGGATCTGTTCAGAATATCTCCGGTGATCTTTCAAAGACGCTTGAATATTTAAAAACCTTAAATCTTGAAGGTATCAATGATAATATTATTAAGCTCGAAGGCTTGCTTGGTGATCTGAGCGATGACAGCAAAGATCGTTCCGAAACGCTTTCCGGGATAAATTCTATCCTTACTGATGTTAATTCTGCTTTAGGCAGCTTATCCGGTACTGTTCAAGGCGTTAAAGACGCTGCTGACTCTATAGCCTCAGTTGTAGAAGCCATTAACCAGCGTCAAGAAGATGAACAAAAATTTTATGAAAATCTTCCTACAGGTATATATGGCGGTATGACTTTTAAGCTTTATGATCAGTGTAAATACATTATTCAAAATATTTTCAACTATAAAGATAGAAACAAACCTCCCAATTTTTCTTTTTACTATGACTCCGACGGAGACGGAACTAAAGAAATTTACCCTTTGATAGATTTTTCTATTCTTGATACTTCTCTTACTAACGCTAATTCTTTTGACAAAACTTTATGGTATTCGCCTATTAAGGTTATTGATTTAATACGCTATATAATAGCTATTGTTATCTACGGATTATTTGTTATGCGCTTGATAAAGCGGCTTCCTACCTTTTATGGTAATGGTCCTCTTTCTTTATCGGGTTAAGGAGTATTTATGGATATTTCTCACCTTTGGGATTTAATTGAGCAGATTAAAAATCTTGATTTTTCTATTCCCTCAGATATTTTTAATGCGCTATATGCTTTAACTAATTTTGCTGGGTACATTCTTCCTTTGCGTCTTTACTCTCCTATTTTACTTTTAATTCTTTCGTATTGGGGGTTGATGATTGCGGTTAACGCCGGCAAAGGTCTTTTATCCTTTATTGGCTCTCTCGGTGGACTTTTTGGAAGGCTTGGTAAAAAATAATATGAATTTTTTCTTATTTTTACTTTTATTTATTTTAACTATTATTGTAGTTTTTTGCCTTATAGTATTCATTGATTTAATAATCTATATCCGCAAACATCATATTAAAATATCTCTTCCCGTCCCCATTAAAAAACGTGGCAAGCTCCGTAGGCTCTTTATTGATCTTCCTCGTTGTATTGCCCGCGATATTGCTAACAATGATCCAAATGAATTTAAAGTTACCGGGTTTCATTGTTTTTGCGGCGAACAGGGATCAGGCAAAACAATATCTATGGTACAAAAAATTCGACAGTTAAAGCTGCGTTACCCTAAAGTAAAAGTATTATCTAATTTTGATTGTGAATTTTCGGACGGAGTAATCGAATCGTGGAAGGATATTGTTTTTAATAATAACGGTAAAGAGGGAATAATTATCGCCCTCGATGAGATCCAAAATTGGTTTAGTACGAATGAAAGCAAGGACTTCCCTCCGGAGATGTTACAAGAAATAACCCAGCAGCGGAAACAAAGAAAAATGATTATCGCTACAAGTCAACGTTTCCAAAGACTCGCTAAACCATTGAGAGAACAAATAAATACATTATATGAACCTTTTACTATTTTTGGAGTGCTTACCTTCGTCAGAGTTCGGAAGCCGTTCGTTGATGATGACGGACAACTTGACCGTAAGAAATCCTCTAAACGAGGTACTTATTTCTTTGTTCATTCTGATGAGCTGCGCTCTTCTTATGATACGCTTCAAAAAATTCAGCGACAAGCCAACGGAGGATATAAGGACAGTCCTTTTAATTCTGATAATAATATTTCTACTAATATTGCTATTGATATAAGTTCTAAAGCTCGCCGGAAGCTTTAGCTCGGCGAGCTTGAAATTATATGAAAGGAGGTAATTTTATGGATCCGTTTATTTTGGTTCTTAATATTGTTTCAGCTGTTATTCTTATTGTTTATATTGTTTTTTCTATCATAAAAAAGCAAAAGCAGAAAAAAATCGCATCCGAAACTAAATCAGAAAAATGTATTTAATTGAGGTTTTATATGAATTTCAAAGTTGATTGGCTTACTCTATCCATTATTCCTACTCACATCATCACAGATACTTTTTCCTTCTTCAAATCTCTTGTTCATTTCCTCACTCTTGATGAATTTGAAAAAGATTTTGAGGAATTCTCCGGCGGCAGGTTTTATAATTTAATTTATAAATATAATAATATTTCTATTAAAGTACCTGATTCCTTTGTATCGGATCATACGGGATTTTGTATCGAGTTTACCGGTCAAGGTATTGATTTTTATCTCGATTATATGCGCAGTAAGTTCCCTGACTATGATGTTAGAAATCTACTTTCTTCTTTTCTTTCTTTGGCTTCCGACTCCGGTTATCGCTGTCGTGTCCCTCGTATCGATATTGCTACTGATGATATATCATATAAACGGAAAAAGCACTATGATTTAGATCTTGATCTTATACGTCAAGCTCTTTGTGACTTGGAATTCTCGTCCCCTTTTTCCATTAAAAATCATACAAAGTCCTTTGAGGTTACTTTTGTTGATAGCGAAAGAGCAAATTTAAAAAATTTCCGTGGTCAAACCATTTATCTTGGCAATAAGAGATCAAATGTTTATTGCCGTTTTTATGATAAACTTGCAGAAATGGATGTACATAAGAAAGAATATGATGTAAATATAAAACATTGGTCAAGAATGGAATTTGTTTTCCGTAACGATAGAGCCTTGTCACTTGTCATGCAGCTTATCTCTTTATCTGATGATGATTTTTCAAAATTCTATGCGGAATTGGTTAATCATTATATTACATTTGTTGATATTACGGAAAACAATCGATCTAACATTTGCCGCTGCAAACCTAAAAAATGGTGGTCTGATTTTCTTGGTGTTGTCCGTAAATCAAAGCTTGTATGCACTAAGCCTACTGAAAATCATTATGTCAGATTTAAATCTTATTCGATTAAAAAGATGTCCGCAGGTTTAACCGCTCTTTTCGAGTGCGAACCTGTCGATAAGATTATGCTTGAGATTAAAGAAGGCGCTGAATCCTCTCGTTCCAAGACTCACGACAAAATTGTTAATGACTATATAGCACTTAAAAATGGTTATGATAGATCTCTACCGCTTAAACAAGGCATTGAAGAATATAGTTATTATACAGACGATTACCGTAAATTCCTGCTTGAACTGCGTAAAAAGCGGGAATATAATAACGGTTTTACTTCCGTTAAAACTACTTAATTATGGCAAACGCTAAGAAAACACCTTCCGGACGCTGGAGAGTTAATCAATATATTGGAACTTTTAACGGTAAGAGGAAGTATAAGAGTTTTACAGCCGACACTAAAAAAGAAGCTGAATTTCTTGCTTCTCAATTTAATTTAAATCACTCTGATTTGTTATTCTCCGGATTAACCTTACACGATTGTATTGTTAAATATATTGAGAATAAACGTAATATTCTTAGTCCTGCTACTGTTCGCGGATATTATGTTCTTATAAATAACTATTGTCTTGATTTAATGCCGACTCTGATTGACGATCTTACTCAAGAGATGCTTCAGATCTCTTTCAATAACCTTGCTTCTTCTTATAGCTCCAAGACCTGTCGCAATATTTACGGACTTATTTCAGCAGCTTTAAAGATTTATCGACCTGATTTTACTTTTAATATAACTTTGCCAAAAAAGACTAAGCGTTTGATATATGTTCCCGATGAAGAGGAGATAAAGCATATTTTTTCTTTGGCTTCCGGCACTTTTCTTGAAATTCCTGTTTTTCTTGCTTCTGAATGTGGTTTACGAGCTTCGGAAATTTCCGGTTTAAAATTTGAAAATATCTTTCCCACTTATATTTATATCTCCTCTGCCGTCGTTCTTGGCGATGATGGAAACACACATCTTAAAACACCTAAATCTTATTCAGGTTTCCGCAAAATTCCTATAAGCTCTAACGCTTATAACTATCTTACCTCTTTTTCTTCTGATAGTGATTTTCTTTTTCCTTATCCGCCTTACCGTATTTGTGGGGAATGGTGTAAATTTCGCAAACGAAATCTTTTAAATAAACATCTTAACTTTCACGCCCTCCGCCATCATTATGCTTCTAAATGCTTACTTCTCGGTATTCCTCAGAAATATATAGCCGAGCTTATGGGTCACAGCTCTACTGATATGATAGAACAGGTCTATCAACATACATTTCCTTCTGCTATGAACAGTTATTCCGATTTGCTCCGTGCGCAGATGGACGATTTATTCAACTTTTTATGCAACTCGAATTTATAAAACCGCTCTATATATGCTTTTGAGCCTGTTTTTTATCTTTTTCGAATCCCTTTACCCAACCCAGCCCGAAAGTCGGGCAGCTAATACGCTCTCAATCTAACGAGAGCGTATTTATTTTTATGTTGATTTTCAAAAAATCTTTTTGGTAACAATAATGTGTCCAAACTGTCGAAAAAGCATAAACTTATATTTTTCGGAAGGAAAGAGGTCTTAGGGGAAAATCATCAGGGGATTCCCCTAATTTGAGATCATAGCCTTAAAATCGAGTTTGAGCAAGGCTCTG
>CAZRRT010000027.1:0-12925 GCA_964602605.1 uncultured Ruminiclostridium sp. | reverse complement strand
TGTTTTTTCAGACAAGCCGACAAAAACGGCGTCAGCTTGGCGGAAAACCGACCAAAAGGAGGCTTTTTGATAAGCTGAATAATCTCCTTGACATTTATAAATTTTTGTGGTACACTTTATAGTAAATCAGAATATAATAAAATAAAAGCTTTGAACGATCAGATTAACCGAATTCAGCAAATCTCAGAGAGCGGCAGAGGGTGGAAAAGCCGTATTTGCAGTTGGTGAAAGTGCGGTCGGGAGTCGGCAGAGGGAACTTTTTGCATTTGTTTTTAAAGCAGAATAAAAACAGTATCTCTGCCCGTTTGCCAACGTTATAGGTTTTGGGAATTTTCCCGTTGAGCTTCAGATATTTTGAAGAAAATCGAAGTGGAACCGTGAGCATAAAGCCGCCTTCGCATATTGCGCAGGAGGCTTTTTTTAAAATAATAAGGAGAATTTATGTTTGACCAATTAAAAAAAGAGTTGGATTCCATTATAGAAAGAGATCCTGCTGCAAAAAGCAGACTTGAGGTATATTTTTTATATCCCAGCTTTAAAGCGATCAGAGCTTACAGAAGAGCCCATAGGTTTTATGAAAAAGGGCATTATTTTATTGCAAGGGCAATCAGTCAGAGAGCGTTGAGAAAAACGGGAATAGAAATCCACCCGGGAGCGAAAATCGGCGAAAACTTTTTCATCGATCACGGCAGCGGAGTTGTAATAGGCGAAACCACCGAAATAGGCAACAACTGCACAGTGTATCAGGGCGTAACCTTAGGCGGCACAGGAAAGGAAACGGGCAAGCGCCACCCCACTTTAGGCAATAATGTTATGGTAGGCGCAGGAGCAAGAGTTTTAGGTCCTTTTAAGGTGGGCGATAACAGCAAAATTGCCGCCAATGCGGTTGTGTTAAGCGAAGTCCCCCCAAACAGCACGGCGGTAGGCGTTCCCGCAAGAATAGCAAGAATAAACGGCGTTCGTCTCGGCGATTTGGATCAAATTCACTTTCCCGATCCCGTATCACAGGAGATGTGCGGTTTAAAGAGAGAGTTGGATAAGATTTTGGGGGAGATTGAGGATAAATAATTATTGATAAGCATATTAAAGTCAGAAAGGAAATAAAAAATGCGTATTTACAACACTATGACAAAGAAAAAAGAAGAGTTAATTCCCATTCACGATAAGGAGGTAAATATTTACTGCTGCGGACCTACCGTTTACAACCTTATTCACGTGGGAAACGCAAGACAGCTTTGCGTGTTTGACGTATTGCGCAGATATTTGAAATACAGAGGCTATAAGGTAAAGTACATTCAAAATTTCACCGACGTGGACGACAAAATAATCAGAATAGCCAACGAAAAGGGAATCTCTCCCTTTGTTCATGCGGAAAATATGATTAAGGAATATTTCACCGACGCCCGTGGTCTTAACATTATGGACGCAGATATTCACCCTAAAGCCACCGAAAGTATGGATATTATTCTTGAGCTTGTGAAAAAGCTTATCGACAAAGGCTATGCGTATCAAAGCGGAAACGACGTATACTTTGAAGCTTCAAAGGACAAAAATTACGGCAAATTGTCCCATATGCCTTTAGACGAGCTTAGAGAGGGCGCAAGTCAGCGGGTGGACAGCAGCGAGCAAAAGCGTGATCCTATGGATTTTGCGGTATGGAAGGGCGCAAAGGAGGGAGAGCCTTATTGGGATTCCCCTTACGGAAAGGGAAGACCCGGCTGGCATATTGAGTGCAGCGCAATGTCGGGACATTTTGTAGGCGGCACTCTCGATATTCACGGCGGCGGCGCAGACCTTATATTCCCTCACCACGAAAACGAAATAGCGCAGTCGGAATGTGCAAACGGCTATCCTTTGGCTAATATTTGGATGCACAACGGTATGCTGAATGTAGATAATGTGAAGATGAGCAAATCCAAAGGCAATTTTTTCCTTGTAAGAGATTTGTCCGACAGGTTCGGCTATGAGCCTATAAGGTTTATGCTGCTTTCCGCACAGTACAGAGCGCAGCTTAATTACACATTGCAGGTTATGGAAAGCGCCGTTGCCTCCTTGGATCGCCTTAAAACCTGCAAGAAAGCGTTGGAAAAGGCAATTTCCGCCGCAAAAGAGGGAGAAGCCGATGATGCGATAATAAAAATCGCCGAAAACAGGAAGCAGCAGTTTATTGACGCTATGGACGACGATTTAAACACAGCCGACGGCATAACCGCAGTTTTTGAATTGGTAAGGGAGATAAACACTGCCATATTAAACGAAGGGGTTACAAAAAAATCCTTGCAGGCGTTAAAGTCGACCTTTGATGAGCTTACCGACGTTTTGGGAATACTTTATGAGAAGGAAGAAGAAATTCCCGATGAAATCTTGCAGCTTGCAGAACAGCGCAAGCAGGCAAGAAAAAACAAGGACTTTGCCTTAGCCGATTCCATAAGAGATCAAATTGCCGCTAAAGGCTATTTAGTGGAGGAAACAAGGCAGGGAACAAATATAAAGAAAGCAAATTGAACGCTGATAAATCCGCTTTATTGAAGTTAATACTGCCGACTTTCGTTAATTATTTTTAATATGTTTTGAGGAATTTTGAAATTTAGGAATATATGAAAATCTTGAATTCATTGTAAAGAGGAATAACTATGAATATTAAGCTTAAACGTTTGATTTCCTTATCCCTTGCCGCATTATTTATTGTTTCGGGCTGCAACGGCGCAAGTCCGAATGTTAACTTGCCTGATGAAATTTACACGGGAAAAACCGAAAGCACAAGCATCACGGGCAAAACCGAAAACACTTCCGTTTCCTCGGAGCAGAATATATCGGAGAATAAAACCTCTGCTCCAACGGAATCCGCCAATCCCAACATTTCTCAAAATGCGGAAACAAACAAGCCACAGGAAGAAAATCCCGCTCATACCACAGGAGCAAGCAATTCTCAAAGCGGCGTTTCGGTTCAATGGAAGATTTCGGGACAGTGGGAGGAAGGCGGGAGCAAATGCGGCAGCGTAGAGCTTACCGTTATAAATAACGGAGCGGCAATCAGCGGCTGGTCTGTTGCCTTTGCAGTTCCCGACGGCTTGGAAATGACCAACGCTTGGAACGGCAGCTTTTCGGTAAACGGCACAAGGGCTGTTGCTTCAAACGCCGATTATAACAAGGATATACCAAGCGGAGCAGCCGTTTCCGCAGGCTTTAACTACAAAGCTCCCACATCGTTTACTCCCCCTGATAATGTGGAATTTAACGGACAACCTGCAAGCTCTTCTCAAAACGGCAATAACAATAATGGAAATAACGGCAATAACGGCGGCGGAAATAATTACAATCCCACTCCAACGCCCTCGGGAAATATTGAAGATATGTTAAAACGCAGTGAAAAGGCGGTTCAAGGCGACGATTGGCTCTTTACAAAGGGAAACAAAATCGTGGATAAAAACGGCAAGCAGGTATGGCTTACAGGCTTGAATTGGTTCGGATATAATACGGGGACAAACACCTTTGACGGACTTTGGAACAGCGAGCTTGTTTCAACGGTAAAGGCAATAGCGGATCACGGCTTTAATCTGATTCGTGTTCCTATGTCGGCTCAGCTGTTAAATCAATGGGCGGCGGGAGAATATCCCCGTGCCAACTACAACAACGCTTATAATCCCGCTTTAAACGATATGAACAGCTTGCAGATTTTCGACTACTTTTTAAAATTGGCGGAAGAAAACGGTATTAAGGTAATGCCCGATATTCACAGTGCGGAAACCGACGCACAGGGACATAACGTCAATTTGTGGTATACCGACAAGGTTTCGGCGGAGGATTATTTTCACGCCTTGGAATGGTTAGCGGACAGATACAAGGACAACGACACCATTATCGCCATAGACCTTAAAAACGAACCTCACGGAAAACCCTATGAAACAAACAAGGCAATATGGAATGATTCAAAGGACGCAAATAATTGGAAGTATATTGCGGAAACGGCGGCAAAACGTATTTTCGCAAAAAATCCCAATGTGCTGATAATGGTGGAGGGTACGGAAATCTTCCCTATGTCCCAAGCCAATATGGACTACAAATCCACCAATGAAAAGGACTACTATTTTAATTGGTGGGGAGGTAATTTAAGAGGAGTTAAAAATTATCCCCTTGACTTAGGCAAGTATCAAAACAAGCTGGTTTATTCTCCTCACGATTACGGACCTACCGTTTACAAGCAGCCTTGGTTTCAGGGAGATTACGACTACAACAGCCTTATGAAGGACTGCTGGCAGGATAATTGGCTTTACATACAAAAGGACAATATTGCGCCTTTGCTTATCGGCGAATGGGGCGGCTTTATGAAAGAGCCGAATCTGAAATGGATGACCTGTATGCGCCGACTGATAGGCGATTACCACCTTAACCACACGTTCTGGTGTTTAAACGCCAATTCGGGGGATACGGGCGGGCTTTTGTTAGACGATTTTATCACTTGGGACAATGAGAAATACGAATTTGTAAAAGAAGTGCTGTGGCAGGAAAAGGGTAAGTTTGTGGGACTTGACCACGCTATTCCGCTTGGTGAAAACGGAATCACTCTTGCTAAGGCAAAGGGCTTATGATTTAAAAAATTTTAATAACAAGCTGTAAAAATGTTTAAAAATGATTTAATATACAGTGAAATTCAGCAATCATATATGTCATTATCAGATTTAAGAAAATCGCCTTATGAATACCAATTAAAAAATAAGACAAGCAAATCAAAGGAGGCACAAGCATTGAACACAAAGGAAACCAATAATTTTCCTCATTTAATCGACTTAAACAGCTATCCCGTTTCGGCATGGGACAAAATAATCGATCTTGCCCTTGACATTAAAAGAAACCCCCGCATTTATGTGGGGGCTTGCAGCGGCAGAATTATGGCCACTTTGTTTTACGAACCGTCAACCCGCACTCAAATGAGCTTTCAGGCGGCAATGTTAAGATTGGGCGGCGGAATAATCGGCTTTGACAATCCCAACAACTCGTCGGTTGCAAAGGGAGAGTCAATTAAGGACACCACAAAAATTGTAAGCAGCTATTCGGACATTGTGGTTATGCGCCATTTTTTGGAGGGAGCAAGCAAGGCGGCGGCACTTACCGCTGACTGTCCCGTAATAAATGCGGGGGACGGCGGACATCTTCACCCTACTCAAACTTTAACCGACTTGCTCACCTTAAAGGCGGAAAAAGGCAGGCTTGACGGACTGACCGTGGGCTTCTGCGGAGATTTAAAAAATGGCAGAACCGTCCACTCCTTGCTTAAAGCACTTTCCTGCTATGACAACAACAGGTTTGTGCTGATTTCCACCGACGAGCTAAAGACTCCCGATTATATTAAGGATATAATTACGGCGGCGGGAAAGGAATATGCGGAGGCAAGCACATTAGAGGAGGCAGTAGGGCAGCTTGACGTTCTTTATATGACAAGAATACAAAGAGAAAGATTCGGCTCTCCCGAGGAATACGAAAAGCAAAAACACGTTTATTGCCTTGATCAAAAGAAAATGAATTCCGCAAAAAAGGATATGATAGTGCTTCACCCATTGCCGAGAGTGGACGAAATAGCGGTAGAGGTGGACGACGATCCGAGAGCGTTGTATTTTAAACAGGCAAATTACGGAATGTATGTGAGAATGTCCCTTATCCTTTCGGTGATTTACAGAGATATAGCCGCCAAGCCGCTTATAACAGGCGAAAACTGTCCTCAGCTTAAATGCGGAAATCCAAAGTGCATAACCAATCACGAACCTTCTCTCCCACATCTTTTCAGAAACAACAACGGAATTTTGGAATGTGAATTTTGCGATGAGAGATTGGTTAAGTGAGATTATTTTGCTTTGGTTTGAAGCTTCTTGAATCGTTATAAAACAATAATAATTCTTGATATTTATTCGATGACTTAATGCTGGTTTTTAATCTTATTATAGACAAATAATAAGTCAGCACCGCACTCAAAGCCGTTATGGCTGTTGTGCGGTGCTTATTTATTATGTTTTAATAATTGCATAGGTTAGCTTTTAAAGCGCAGCTTAAACAAGCTGCCGAAATTGCGAAGAAATTTCGAAGTTCAGTGGGGGATTTTACCCTCACTGAACCTAAGATGAAGCCCGCCACCTGAGAGACGGGGGACATCTTTGCAGCGGTTATAAATTCGGCTTAATATTTTCACTTTATTTAGCTCAAAAGTTTCTGTCCGTTCTAATCTCTATATCGGTTTTCACAAAATCGGTTTGAGAAAGCTTGCAGCTTAGCTTATCAGGCTGATGAGTGCTTGCGTACAAGGTGAAGTGTGTGCCGTAAAGCCCTCTGCTTCCGTCCTTGCTGACAGCGGTAAAGGATTTGTCGCTTATGGGAATTTCCACGGTTTTACTCTGTCCCGGTTTAAGACGTATCCTTTTAAATCCGCAAAGGCTGTGATTTGGTACGGCGTTGCTGCAATAATCCTTAATATAAAGCTGTATTACGTCATCTGTTTCTCTGTTCCCCACGTTTTCGGCGGTAACCCTTGCCGTTCCCCTGTTAAATTCTATATCGGTGCATATTGTCTTTGAATAAGTAAGACCGTAGCCGAAAGGATAAAGCACATTAAATTCGGTGTATCTGTAGGTTCGGTTTTTCATTGAATAGTCGGTGAACTCGGGCAAATACTCCGCTTTTTCATAAAAGGTTACAGGGAGCTTTCCGCTGGGGGAAATGTCGCCGAACAATATTTCTGCCAAAGCCTTTCCGCCCTCTGCACCCGGATACCACACGTGAAGAAGTGCGTTTGGCTGCGCCTCTGTGTTTATGCTGCTTCCTGCCGCCGTAACAATTACGGTGGGCTTGCCCAATTTCATTATTTCCTTTATTAAAATACGCTGGCTCAACGGAAGCATTAAATTATGCTTATCTCCCGAAGCAAAAGCGTTTCCCGTATCTCCCTCTTCGCCCTCCAATGAGGCGTCAAGTCCGACGCAAAGAATGACGACGTCGGAATTTTCCGCAGTTATAACCGCCTCGGACAATCTGTCGTTTTCAAGCGCCAAATCCGATACTCTGTCTTTATACAAATGACAGCCCTCGGAATAAAGCACCCGTCCCGAAAATCTGTCCTGTATTCCCTCTAAAAATGTGACGTATCTGTCCGCCATTCCGTTATAATTTCCTTCAAGGCAGGCTCTGCTGTCGCTGTTTGGACCTATTACGGCTATTGTGCTTATCGAGTTTTCGTCAAGAGGCAGCAGTCCGTCGTTTTTCAAAAGCACCATTGATTTTTCCGAACATTCGAGAGCCGCTTCCTTATGCTCCTTGCAGCACAGGGCGGAATAGGGAATATCGTCGTACTCGGTGGATTTGTCAAACATTCCCAATCTTATTCGTGTAGCCATAGCGGCTATGCAGGACGAACGTATGTCCTGCTCTGTTATCATTTCCTCTCTCAATGCGGAAATTAAAGCGGTGTATGTGCAGCCGCAGTTAATATTGCAGCCTTTTTTTATTGCCAAGGCGGCGGATTCCATAGGACTTGATGTGACGCAGTGATGCTGATGAAAATCCTGTATCGCCCAGCAGTCGGAAACAAAATATCCTTTAAATCCCCACTTTTTCAGCTTGCTCATAAGAAAATCGGAGGCACAGGCAGGATCGCCGTTTACTCGGTTATACGCTCCCATAATCCCCTCAACCCCTGCTTTAACCGCAGCTTCAAAGGCGGGAAGATAGGTTTCCTCCATATCCTTTGGGTTTACCTCCGCATTAAAGCTGTGACGGATTGCCTCAGGTCCGCTGTGAACCGCAAAATGCTTGGCGCAGGCGGCGGCTCTCAAAACTCTGCCGTCCCCTTGAATTCCCTTTATATACGCCCGCCCGCAGAGAGAGGTGAGAAACGGGTCTTCGCCGAAGGTTTCCTGTCCTCTTCCCCACCTTGGATCTCTAAAGATGTTGATATTGGGCGCCCACAAGGTTAAGCCCTTGTATATATCTCTGTCCCCATGCTTTATATACTGATTGTATTTTGCTCTTGCTTCAATGGAGGTTATCTCTCCCGCCCTTAATATTAAATTGGTATCAAAAGTAGCCGCCAAGCCGATAGCCTGCGGAAACACGGTGGCGACACCCGATCTTGCCAAGCCGTGAAGTCCCTCGTTCCACCAATTATAAGCGGGAATGTTTAATCGGGGGAGGGCGGGAGAATCGTATCTCAACATACTCGCCTGCTCCTCCGCCGTCATTTTATCCGTTAAGTCTGCTGCTCTTTCCACAGCGAATAAGCTTTCGTCATAATACTTTTCCATATATTCTCCTTTATTAATCGAAACTGAATATTTGTTTTGATGTGGTATTTTCCTTGTTAAAATATTTTCCTTACTTTTATAATCGGCTTTTTATTTATAAAATTAAGCTTTTGAAACCATAACCGTATTTTTTTCTCTTGACTTTAATTAAATTTGCATATATAATATAATGTGTATATTAAAAACCGTAAAATATTTTAAAATAATGAAAGGCTAAATAAAAGATTTGAAAATACAGATAAAAAAATTTAAAAAGCTGTTTATAATACCCCTTGCATTTTCCTGCTTGGTTACAGGCGGCTGCTCATCCCTTTTGGGTGAGAAATACACCAGCAGAGCTTTGGATTACGATTTCTCTCAAATGGAGCTGATACAGCTGCAAGAGCCTGAGGAGGGACAGCTTGCGGCGGTTATTCATACCTCCATGGGAGATATGACCGCTGTGCTGTATCCCGAATATGCGCCCAACACCGTGGACAACTTTGTGAGCAGGGCAAAGGACGGATATTACGACAACACCATAATATATACGGTGTACGAATCCAAATTTGCGGCAACCGGTTCAGACTCAAAGGACGGTTCAACAGGTGCGTCAAATGACGGCAAGCTGATTGAAAATGAATATTCTCCCAAGCTGTGGCCCTTTAAAGGCGCTCTTTGCTCCTATTCCACAAAAACGGGCTACGGCGACAGCAGGTATATGATACTCAACACCTTTGATTTTACCGACGAGGATATTGAAACATTAAAAAGCGCACAAAAGGACGGAAAACAGCTTTTCCCCGACGAGCTGATAAACGCATGGGTGGAACACGGCTCAATACCCACATTAAGCGGAATGCAGACGGTTTTCGGTCAGGTTATCGACGGTATGGACATTTTAGAGAAAATTATGAAGGCTGAGGTCGACGCAAAAACAGGCAGACCAAAAGAAGATATTACCATAAGTCACGTTGATATTACCGAATATCATAAAAAATAATGATATAGCTTTTTAAAATATGCAAAAATTATTGCCCGTATTTCTATTTTAATACTTTTTAATACTTTTTTAATATTTTGACGTTTTGAAAGGATAAAACCATGAAAATTATAAAAAAACTTGCAGCTGTTGTCGCTGTCGGTCTTTGTCTAAGCTTGGCGGTATCCGGCTGTTCAAAAGAAAAAGGCTTTATGGGAAACACAGAAGAGGCGGAATTGGGCGAAGGGGACGTTTTCGCCGTAATCAGCATACAGAATTACGGAGATATTACCGTTAAGCTGTTTCCAAAGGCAGCTCCAAAGGCGGTAGCTCAGTTTATAAAATTAGCGGAAAAGAATTACTATGATCACAGAACAATTCACCGCGTGGTAAAGGATAAGCTTATTCAAGGCGGCTCTCTCACAGGCACGGGATTTGACGGCAACGTGGCAAAGGAGGAATACTTTGCCCAAGAAACTTCAAGCTATATGTGCCATTATTACGGCGCATTATGTATGGCAAAAAGCGCAGACGGCAACTATGCCCAATTTTACATAGTGAATAACAATACCCCCGCAAAAATCGACGAGCTGGTGGAAAAATTAAGAGGTCAGCTTGACGATGAAGAAGTAGGCGGTAAAATGGTTGAATCGGATAAGAAATATTATCGGGACTACTGTTCCAAGCTCAGCAATATGCCTAAAGAGGTTAAGGAGCGTTATGCTCAGGTAGGTGGTCTTTACGATTTGGACGGCAACGACACCGTTTTCGGACAGGTCGTAAAGGGACAGGACGTGCTGCAAAAGCTGAATCAAGTTGAAACCGTAAACGGCAACAATTCCGACGATAAGCAGAACATTGCTTCCAAGCCTATTGACGAAATCGTTATAGAAAAAGTCGAGGTAATCAGAATAGCTCCCGCAGCTACAACCACATCGGGAAAGCCCGAAAAAACACGCAAGCCCGCACATCAGACAACGGAAAAGGTTGTGGTTGACGGAGGAGAAGCAACCTCCGCCGCTACAGCTTCCGCAGCAACCGCCGAGCCTAATACATCAGCCCCGACAGTCACAGCAGGCACTGCGGCAACTACCGCTCCTGCAGCGTAAAATAATATTGTAAGTGTCGAAAAAAAGTAAATTATAGGAATTGATATATAAATTTTTTAAATATTGACGAATTTTGTTGGTTAATATGCAGAAATTTTATTTTTGCACTTCCTTTTTTTGCAATAATATGCTATAATTAACAAATGTGTGAAAACAATACTGTGTAATATACTTTAAATATTTTGTTATACTATATATAGAAATATAAAACAATATAAACGGATAATTAAGTTAAATCAGCTTTGCGCCGGTTTGGCTAAGACATAGAAATATAAAACAAAATATCGCCTTGATATATTCAAAAGCTTACATTTTTGTAATATAGTGTATTTAATAAGCTTTATTCCTAAAATCCAAGGCGGAAAAACATCTTACCACTATTGTTTTAAAAGTAGGATTTAAAATTCTACCGAGAACCTCAAAAAAATACAGAGGCAGGCTTTTAAAATTGGATAAATTTATTATAAACGGCGGAAAAAGGTTAACAGGTACTGTTAATATCAGCGGAGCAAAAAATGCGGCAGTTGCAATTATCCCCGCTACAATTTTATCGGAAGGATCTTGCACACTCTATAATGTTCCGGAAATAAACGATGTTTCCATTGATTTGAGAATACTCACCGAAATGGGAGCAGAAGTAAAAATAATCAACAAAAATACAATAAGAATAGACACCGCTCATATAAGGGACGCTGTTGTTCCTTACGAATTGGCGCGTTCTATGAGAGCAAGCTATTACTTTTTAAGCACTATGCTTAACCGCTTCGGCAGAGCCAGAGTTTCTATGCCGGGGGGCTGCGATTTGGGCGACCGTCCTATCGACCAGCATTTAAAGTGCTTTAAGGCATTGGGCGCAAGCTACAGTATCGAACACGGTATTGTGGATATTCAAGCGGACAAGCTTATCGGCACTCAAATATATTTTGACAGAGTTACCGTCGGCGCAACCATTAACGCTATATTGGCGGCGTGCAAGGCGGAAGGACTGACTATCCTTGAAAATGCGGCAAAAGAGCCTCATATTGTGGATCTTGCCAACTTCCTCAACTCTATGGGCGCAAATATTATGGGCGCAGGCACAGACGTTATAAAAATCAGAGGAGTAAAGCATCTTCACGGTGCTGATTATACCATTATTCCCGATCAGATTGAGGCGGGAACTTATATGATAGCCGCAGCGGCAACCCACGGCGACGTTATTGTAAATAATATTATTCCAAAGCATCTTGAGCCTATTACATCAAAGCTCAGAAAAATAGGCGTTGTAATAGAGGAACACGATGAACATCTTCGTGTTATAGGACAGGACAGATACGAAAAAACCACAGTAAAAACTATGCCCCACCCGGGCTTCCCCACCGATATGCAGCCACAGCTTACTGCCCTGCTCACTATGGCAAAGGGAACAAGCATTGTAACCGAAAGTATGTTTGACAACCGTTTCCGCTATGTGGACGAGTTAAGACGTATGGGAGCGGATATTTCCGTTGACGGAAAGGTTGCTATTGTAGAAGGCGTGGAGCATTTGACAGGCGCACCGGTTAAAGCCTCGGATTTAAGAGCAGGCGCAGCCCTCATTATTGCAGGACTTGCCACCGAGGGAGTTACCGAAATTGAGGATATTTACCATATCGAAAGAGGCTATGAGGATATGGAGGTTAAGCTTAGAAATTTAGGAGCGGATATTGTAAAGCGTGTGTTTACCGACGGAATGAGAAAGGCGCTTTAAATACTTCTTTTGTAATATTATACAGTAAAAGAACCGAGCAGCCGGTTCTTTTATTTTTGGGAAAAAGCTGTTATTTGACAAGCAAAACCAAAATGTTAAAATACGGGAAAAACTAAAACCCACGGCAAGCTTTATAGTAATAACCCCTGCAAAGCAGATTTTCAAGGATTACTATAGAATTTCTCGACTTTGTTAAATAGACTGACTTGTCAAAGGTTAGAGGGCAGATTGGATTCAATTTATTCTTTTATATAACTTCGTTTAAGTCATTTTATAATGTCGGCTTATGTTTAGTAACGATATAGATTTTTTCAAATCGTTAAAAAAACACATATAAAATAACGACAGCGTCAAATTGGTGCTGCCGTTATTTTATACGGTTGGTACTGCTCTTATATAAATTTTTGCATATTCGTAAATCCACCATATTTACCGCAAGTGTTATAACAGGTGCAGATATTGCCAAAACAAAAACTCCGCTTTTCGTAAAAAAGTTAAAGACTTGTTAAGAATTTATATGCTATAATCAGAACATAGAGAAAATCAAACGCAAGAAAGAGGTATACACTATGTTCTGGAGGATATTGAAAAAAGACCTGAAACGCAAAAAGACCATGAACATCATTCTGTTGCTGTTCATCATTTTGTGTTCGATGTTTGCGGCGGCGGCAGTGAACAACATCATAGCCGTGACGGGCGGTATCGAGCATTACTTTGATATGGCGGGCGTCCCCGATGTCACCGTGCTGACTCTGGGGGAAAACGACGCCGAGGAAAGGATTGCGGAGCTTACCTGCGTCAAGGAGATAAAGACCGAGCATTGTCTGGATGTATTCAGTTC
>CAZRRT010000026.1:0-23280 GCA_964602605.1 uncultured Ruminiclostridium sp. | reverse complement strand
ATCAAATTCCACACCCGTGAGAAACAGGTAAACCTCGTTTTCTTCCAAGGAAATGTTATCGCCTGAAAATTTGTTATGCTCCTCTGCAAGAATAATATTCACTGTTATATATTTTTCCTGTTTGGATTCATCTCTTTGGGAGGAAATTTTTCTGCCGTCAAAAAAGCAGCTTGAGTCTATCATTCTGTAGTCGCCTTTTAGCTTTGTGTTTTGGGAGTATTTATTAAAAATCTTTTCAATGTCCTCCAAAGCTCTTAAATTATTTTCGTTATTACCCTCATAAGGTCGATAGCAAAGTATGGTCAAATCATTTGGATAGTTGGTTTTGATTGAGTCCTCCGTTCCTATTATAAGAGCGGAGGTACAGGATAACATAACCAGCACCATAGTGGAAAGTATACAGATGTTGGCAAGTCCAACCGCATTCTGTTTCATACGGTATATCATTCCTGATATGGAAATAAAATGTTTGGGCTTATAATAATAGCTCTTGTTTTTTCGCAGCGCTTTCAGCAGGAAAATGCTGCCTGCGGTAAAAAGCATATAAGTGCCGATTATAACTAAAACCACCGCAATGAAAAAAATTCCCACTGCTATTGCAGCATCCTCTATAAAAACTGCCATACAGTAACCTGCACCCAAGCAAATAACCCCCAAAACAGTCATTATCCACTTGGTTTTTGGCTCTTTTTCTCCCACATTGCCGCCCTTCAGAAGCTCTATGGGATTACTGAGAACGATTTGTCTTAATGAGTTCAGTAAAATCAGAAAAAACAGCACTCCGAAAAGTAAAAAAGTGGTAATTATGGCAAACGGCGAAATGTAAAATCCTAAAGATACCTTTGAGTTCATTATCTTTGCAATGAGGATATACAGCAGCTTATCCAAGGCAATTCCGAAAATCAAGCCCAAAACAAGACTTATAACCGTTACATAAAGTGTTTCCAAAGACACTACCTTTGCAATATGCCTTTTCCCCATTCCCAAAATGTTGTACAAGCCGAATTCCTTTTTACGTCTTTTCATCAAAAAGCTGTTGGTATAAAAAAGAAATATCACCGCAAAGATTCCCGTCACTATGCAGCCCAACTGTAAAACGACAGGCATTACGTTTCCCCCTCTGCCCATAGTGGCAATACCGGGATTTAACGAAAGAGAATTTATTATATAAAACATTGCTGCGGTTAAAACGCAGGTAATAATATAGGGAATGTACGTTTTTCCGTTCTTTTTTATGTTTTCCGCAGCAAGGCGCAGATATAATTTGCTGTTCAATTCAATTCACCCCCCATAAATCCTCCTGCTGTCATTGCGCCGCCTGTGGCAATAACAGTAAGAGTGTCGGAGATTTTTTGATACATTTCGCTGTTGCTGCTGTTTCCTTTGTGAATTTGGTGAAATACCTGTCCATCCTTGATGAAAAGCACTCTGCTTGCGTGGCTGGCGGCTTTTGTGGAGTGAGTGACCATTATTATAGTTTGACCTTCTCGGTTAATATCGTTAAACACTTTAAGCAAGCTGTCTGTCGAACGGGAATCCAATGCGCCGGTAGGCTCGTCGGCTAAAATCAGCTTGGGGGAGGTAATTAACGCTCTTGCAACCGCCGCTCTTTGCTTTTGTCCTCCCGATACCTCATAAGGATACTTGTTAAGAATTTCGGTTATTTCCAATTTTTGAGCGATAGGGATAAGCTTTTCCCGCATTTCCGTAAAGGTTTTTCCGCTTAATACCAAAGGCAGAAATATATTGTCCTGAATTGTAAAAGTATCCAAAAGGTTAAAGTCCTGAAAAACAAATCCTAAATTATCTCTTCTGAACGAGGCAATATCCTTGTCCTTTATAGAGGCGATGTTTTTTCCTTCCAATAGAACCTGCCCCGCCGTAGGTTTGTCAAGTGCTGCTAAAATGTTTAAAAGCGTGGTTTTGCCTGAGCCCGATTCACCCATTACGGCAACATATTCTCCCTGCTCCACCGAAAAAGATACATCGGATAAAGCCTTTACCTGATTTCCTCCAAAACGTGTGGTATAAATTTTTTTAAGACATTTTGTTTCCAATATAGTCATAGTGTTTCTCCTTGTATTTTCTATGTTGATAATATTGTATCAAAAAAACTTATACCTTTACATTGAAACAAGTTACAATGAAGTTTTTGAGGTTACATTTTTGTAATGTTAATCAAGATTGCCTAAATTATAACGGCTTAGATTTACCGTAACTTCAGTTCCCTTTCCGGCTTCGGATTGGACTTGGATTGTATGGGACAGCTTATCCGCAGTAAGCTTGCAAAGATACAGTCCCAAACCTGTGGATTTTTTATCCGATCTGCCGTTGTATCCTGTAAAGCCTTTTTCAAAAATACGGGGCAAATCCTCTTTAGCTATGCCTATTCCGGTATCGGTAATTATCAGCTTTTTGTCATCGGTTACCCTTATGCATATTTCTCCTTTTTCCGTGTACTTGACTGAATTTGACAATAACTGTTCAATAACAAATAAAAGCCATTTTTCGTCTGTTACCGCCACAACCTTACCTTCGGGCTGATATTTTAATGCAATACGCTTTCTTATAAGCTGAGATGCGTATTTATGCACCGCCTGTTTTACTATATCGTCTATAACGTATTCCTTAAATACAAAATCCGACGAATCCTCTCCAAGCCTAATGTAATTTAACACCATTTCCACATACTGCTCAATTCTGAATAACTGAGAGGACAGCTCCAAATGCTCCTGCGTATCCTCGCTCTGTAAAATCATAGCCATAACCGATATGGGAGTTTTAATCTGATGTACCCAAGTTGTGTAGTATTCCAAGCTTTCTTTTTGTGTGCTGTTTCTTAATGCTATACTTTCATCAAGCATTTTTTTAAGCTTAAAAATCATTTTTTGATAATCTTCTTCGGATAAAGAGTGTGTTTTTGGTAAATCATCGGAAACTATCTCTATATTTTGCAGCAGATCGACTCTTTCCTTATGCTTTTTCAGATAGGAGAAGAAGTTGACAAAAAGAACGGGAATTGCAATCAAAACACATAAACCAACACTGTATAAAACCGCTTCCGTTTCCAAATCATACAGGAAAAATACAACAGCAAATAAACCGGAAAAAATTAAGAACATAAGAATAGTATACCTATATTGCCATATATATTTTAACAGAATTTTACCCGTTTTTTCAGTATTATCCATAATATCCCCGCTTTCGATTATTATTCAATAATATATCCAAGTCCAACCTTTGTGGTGATAAAATCCTTTAAGCCTGCACCCTCTAACTTTTTACGCAGTCTTGTTACATTTACGGTAAGAGTATTCTCCTCCACATAAGAATCCATTTGCCAAAGCTTTATCATTAAAGTGTCGCGGCTTACTGTCTTTCCCTTATTTTCCATTAAGGTCTGCAATATTCTGAATTCGTTTTTGGTAAGCTCAATTCTCTCCCCATTGTAGTTTAATGAAGCATCGTTTAAATTCAGCACTGCTCCTTTATGCTCCAACACAGGAATTTTTCCCGCCAAATCATAAGTGCGGCGCAAGACAGCTTGGATTTTTGCCATCATAACGCTTAAATCTATGGGCTTTGGAATAAAATCGTCCCCTCCCATATTCATCGCCATAACGATGTTCATATTATCAGATGCAGACGAAATAAATATAATCGGCACATTGGAGATTTTGCGTATCTCTTTGCACCAGTGATAGCCGTTAAAAAAGGGCAAGGTTATATCAAGCAATACCAAATGCGGATCATAATCTATAAAGGCGGGAATAATATCACGAAACTCCCTTATACAATCAGCTTCGTTATCCCAGCTTTCAATCTGCTTTTTCATTTCCGCCGCCAAGCTTTCATCATCTTCAATTACCATTATTTTATACATAATAATTACCTCGCTAATAATTATTTTTGAGCTGTATATCAACAAATCAAAACAAGTATAGCATAAACTTTGTTTTTAGGCAAGAAAAAACCGCAGACTGATTTAAAGACTGCGGTTATAAAAGTGTTTATTTTACTTTATCCTGCAAATAAGCAGTTCGCTTTTCTTGCCGTTAAGCTCAATAATTTTATCGCTGCCTTGGGAAGAAAAATCCTCGCCGTTTTCATATGAAATGACATTCTTTCCTTTAGCGACTGCGTAAAACAATGCGTTCTCAGGCAAATAAAGCTTTGATACTGCGGAAATTTGGTTAATATCCAAAGATTTTTCCAATGTATCACAGATAATTGTCATATCAAGGCTGCAGTTAAGCTGAACCTTGCTGTTGACCTTATTCATTTTAAACGTGTTGATTTTTGCATCAAATTCAATATCATCGCACTCTATATCGTTAATTTCCGTACTGTCGGCGTTTATTGAAATCTCCATAGATAAAACAAGCTTTTTGGGAAGATACAGATGAATTATCAAGCCTTCCTTTGTTTCTGTTTCGGAAACATTGCTGTTTTTGAAAACGTCCACATCTATTTTGCTGCGGTTATCATCAAATTTTACTGTAAAATTGCGATCGACGGCTGTTATAGTATCAGAGGATAAAACTATCCTGAATATTTCTCCCTCGCAGCTTTCAATGTACAGCTTTTTAGCGTTTCCCAAGTTAATATCAAAATGCTTGGGAGCGTCTATAAAGTATTGGGTTACATTTTTCTTATTATCCGATTCTTCGTCTTCCTTGCCTAATATAAGCTCGTCTAAGGAAACGCCGAACAGTGCGGATATGGCTTTTATGTTTTCAATATCGGGAGTTCCCACATCGGTTTCCCACTTGGTAACCGCCTGTCTTGAAACAGAAAGCTTTTCTGCTAATTCCTCCTGAGAGTAGTTTTTTTCTTTGCGAAGCTGTTTTAATTTTTCTCCAAATGTCATATAATTGTTTCTGCCTTTCACTAATAACGTTTTTTCTTATATTAACCTTTTTGATTAAATAAATCAAGAAAAAATCTGTTGCAATTTGAAAATTTAACGCTACTTTACGTTGCAATCAAGCGGCTACTTATAGTAGCCTTTCTTGATTTTATACTTGAAACAGCCTTTTTGCTAAATTAAAAGCAGCTCCGCACAATCAGCAGTTTAGTTTTTGCAGCTGTTATAATTATACAGCGCAGCTTAAAATTATTTAGCAATTATCCATAAGAGCTAAAACTATATCGGGATAAACCCACTGTCCTTCATTTCTGTCATAAAGACCGAACAATTCACCGCTTCCCGAAAAAGCGTTATTATCCCACCAAACGCAGCTTATTCCTCTTGCTCTTGCCGCTGCAACATAATAACCTGCGTGATTTACTCTTGATTCTGTGTTATCGCCTTTGTTTCTCGATCCAAACTCGCCGATTACAACAGGAATACCCTTTGATGTATACTTTTCGTAAATGGGATCTAAAACGTTATCTATTTGTCTTCCCATTCTCTCTGCGTCGAACTTGGTAGCGTTCATTTGATCCGAAAGAGCAAAGTTATAAGGCTCATAGGCGTGAACCGACACTATTATCTTATTTGAGGGGTCGTCGGGCAGCTTAAACAAATCGGAACAAGCATAAGTAGGGGACGCGCAGTAGCTTGGCACCATAAGATAACGCTTTTCGTTATTGCCGCCGCTTGCTCTTACCACGTTAACGAATTCCTGATTGGTTTGTACTATGCAGTCTATGGCTTCTTTTGCTTCTTCGCTTTTTTCGTCTACCCACCACTCTTTGTCAGTGCCTATTAAGCGGGGTTCGTTCATAGATTCAAATATCAGATGATCGTTATAATCCTTAAATGCTTCCGATACCTGCTGCCAAATGGTCTTTACATAGTTTTTGGAGTTATCCAAGCAATCGTATGTGGGGAAAAAGTATTTTTTATCGGTATCGTGATGTATGTTTAATATTACATACATACCGTTTTTATATCCGTAATCCACTACTTCTTTTACACGCTTTATCCATTCGTCCGCTATTTTATACTCTTTATCCACATGGTTATGCCAGGTAACGGGAACTCGGATTGTGTTAAATCCTGCGCTTTTTACTGCTTTGATCATTTCCTCCGTGGTAACGGGGTTGCCCCAAGAGGTTTCAGAAGCGGTTTCTGTTGATCCGCTTATAGTGGCGTCAAGGGTGTTTCCCAAATTCCAGCCGATTTTCAATCCCTTCACAAACTTTAAACCGTCGCTTTCAGGTAATTCTTTGGCTTCAACAGTGAATTTGGGTATCTCCGCCCCCGTTCCCTTTACATTTGTTCCTGCGGTATTACAGCCTGTTAACAGCAGAAATAATACTGATGCCGCAGATACTATTTTTGTGCCTTTTTTGTTCATAAAATAATCCTTTCTGTATATTTATTTTTCACTTTTAAAATCAAACGAATGAGGAAGAAGCTCCACTAATGTAAAATTATAAACGGATTTATCCCCGTCGTAAACAATTACCTTTAAATCATTTGAGCAAAATTCGCTTAAAACCTGCCTGCATATTCCGCAGGGAAAAGGAGGATTATTGCCGGGATCGGTAAAAACAGCTATTGCCGTAAAATTTCTTTCTCCCTCGCTTACTGCTTTAAAAACCGCTGTTCTCTCACCGCAGTTCGACGCTCCGTAGCTGCCGTTTTCAATGTTGCAGCCGGTGTAAATTTTGCCCGATTGCGTCAATACAGCCGCTCCGACCCGATAATGAGAATATGGACAGTAAGCGTTTTCCGCCGCTTCTCTTGCCTTTTGCGCCAATAAAGGAAATCCGCAGTCTTCAATGCTTGTTTTAATCAATGTGAAGTCCCTCCTTGTCTATATAAGCCAAAAGGATTTTTGCTTTTTCAGGCTTTTCTCCAAAGCTGTACGCTGATTTAAGCTGTTTTTCCGCTTCTATTGCCTTTTCTTCATCGGGGGCGTATATTTTGGCTATGATTTGACCTTTCGTCACTTTATCCCCTACTTTGGAGAGAAAAACAAAACCGCTGCCGTAATCGATTTTATCCTCTTTAACAAGACGTCCCGCTTTAACAGTCAAAGCAGCTTTACCCACTGTTTCGCCGTTTATGGAGGTAATGTATCCTTCTTGCTGGGAATGTAATTCATATACGGTCTTTGATTGAGGCAAAAGTGAATAATCCTCGGTAATATTGGGATTTCCCCCTTGATTTTCAACAAACCTCTTGAATTTCTCCAAAGCCTTGCCGCTTGAAATAGATTTTTCCAACATTTGCCTTGCCTGCGCCAAGCTTTCTGCCCTTTCGCCTGCCAAAAGCATAAATGAACCTATAATATAGCACAATTCCGTAAAATCATAGGGAGCTTTTCCCTTTAACATATCTATTGCTTCCGTAACTTCAAGGGAGTTGCCTACAGCTCTTCCAAGGGGCTGATTCATATTTGTAATCAGCTCAAACATTTTTCTGCCGTTGTTTCTTCCTATTTTATCCATTTCCTCCGCTAAAGCAAGAGCAGACTCAAAATCCTTCATAAAAGCTCCTGAACCGCACTTTACGTCAAGAACGATGCTGTCCGAACCGCAAGCCAATTTTTTACTCATAATACTTGCCGCAATAAGAGGTATACTTTCTACGGTAGCGGTAACATCTCTTATGGCATACAGCTTTTTGTCTGCGGGGGCAACGTTTTTTGTCTGTCCCATAAGAGCGATTCCATCACGACTTATAAAATTTACAAACTCCTCTTCCGAAAGCGAAGTGCGAAATCCGGGGATTGATTCCAATTTGTCAATGGTGCCGCCGCTGAAGCCTAAACCTCTTCCCGACATTTTCGCCACGGGCAGACCGCAGGAGGCAACCAAAGGAGCAACGGCAAGGGTGGTTTTGTCGCCTACTCCTCCGCTGGAATGTTTATCGACTTTGACCCCTTTAATATAGCTTAAATCCATTGTATCGCCGCTTTTAGCCATATAGCTTGTCAAAAGGGATATTTCACTGTCTGTCATACCGTTCAAGCATATTGCCATTAACAAAGCGCTGATTTGATAGTCGGGAATTGCGCCGCTGCATACAGACTGAACAAAATAATCTATTTCGTATTCCGTTAATTCTTTTTTATCCCTCTTTTTTTGTATTACGTCAACAAATTTCATAGGCTTACCCCCTATGCGAAATCTCATAAAATCTTAAGAAAAACTTTTGTATCATTTATAAAAATAAGCCGCCTACATTTTTAGGCAGCTCACTTTTCCGTAAATAATAAAATTACTTAACCTTTGCAACAGCTTCCTTAAGAGCTTTACCTGCCTTGAAAGCGGGAACCTTAGCTGCAGGAATCTTAATCTTCTTCTTGGTCTGAGGGTTAATACCTGTTCTTGCAGCACGTGCTCTAACTTCAAATGTGCCAAAACCTACAAGAGCAACTTTATCGCCCTTCTTTAAAGCTTCGGTGATGCTTTCCAATACTGCGGTAAGAGCTGCTTCGGAATCCTTCTTAGTTAATTCGGTTTTTCCTGCGATAGCTGTTACAAGTTCTGCCTTTGTCATTTTATAAATCCTCCATAAAACGTAATATATTTGAATTATAACGAGTTTTAAGGTATTTGTCAATGATTATTTGTAAAAAACTTTAGAAAATTAGTATTTTTTTACATATTGAACAAGATTTTATGCTATGAATAGTCAAAAAGTAATATCTGATACAGTGCCTTTTGTGATTTTTACCAAATCTTCGGTCTTAATTTCAATTTGAAGTCCTACCCTTCCGCCGCTTACTATTATTTTTTCCACACTTCCACACTGTGAAGCGAAAACGGTTTTATATAGTTTTTTCATACCTATGGGGGAGCAGCCGCCTCTTATATATCCTGTAACCTTGTTTATATCCTTGACGGGTATCATTTCCACTGATTTTTCCGAAACGGCTTTTGCAGCTTTTTTTAAATCAAGCTCCTTTAACACGGGCAATACAAATACATAGTAATTATTCCCGCCCTTTGTAACAAGAGTTTTAAATACTCTATCGGGATCTTCTCCCAAAAGCTTTGCAACGGTTTCTCCGTCGGGTGCTTCTTTTCCGTGAGGATAGCTGTGATAAGTGTATTCTATTTTGCTTTGATCCAATATTCGCATAGCGTTTGTTTTTGTTTCCGACATAATTTTCTCCCATTTTTTAATAAAAATACCAAATAAAGTCAAATAACTTGAAAAATTATATAAAATATGTTAATATTTATGTTAATATTATTATAATATAGAATATATTAAATATTAAGGAGCTTAAAATGGAAATACAGCGTTCAGGCGAGGACTATTTGGAAACCATATATATTCTTAACAGACGTACAGGCTATGTCCGCTCTATTGATATTGCAAATGAAATGGGATATTCAAAGCCAAGCGTAAGCAAGGGTATGAGCATATTAAAAGAATTGGGTTATATAACCGTTTCCGCCGACGGGCAGATAAAGCTGACAAAAAACGGATTAAAAAAAGCGAAAGAAGTATATTCCAAGCATCTTTTAATACGTGAGTTTTTTATTCGAAAATTGGGCGTTAACCCTACCACCGCCGAAATTGACGCCTGCAAGGTTGAACACGTGATAAGCGAAGAAACCTATCTGAGATTGCGGGACTATATGAGCGAATGCCTTTCCGACAGCTCAGACGCCGATTTAAAAAGCGATATTGATATTAAGTAAGTCTGATTAGATTGAAACAGAAAATCCCCTTTTTCTTGTGCTAAAACGATACTATATTAAAAAATTAAAAAGACGCTTATAAAACATAAATTATTGGAATCTCTAAAAGCCTTTGTTTTTTGCTTGGGTTTTAGAGATTTCATTTTTATTCAAGTAATTCCTTCCAAGAAATGATTTTAAACCGAGGGGTAATTTCAGCTTCTTCCCAATTTACGGCAGCGCAGTATTCATCAGCTTCATAAACAGCAAATTTTCCTTTTGATGTATCTATTTGCGGTAAATTCTTTGAAAAGCCTTCTCCGCCTCTCTTTGCCATACTTTCTTTTTTACACCATATTTGCCTTAAATCATTTTCATTATTCTTGCTGTCCCGCAATGAAGAAAGCTCAGCAGCCGAACATATCCTATTTGCCAATTCTGGTCTGATAATTCTGTCATCAGTCACGTCAAAACCGATTTCAATATCGGAAACCGCTGCTCCAACCGCTGTTTTGCTATGGCTCATACTAAAAAACAAGGAAGAGTTTGAAAAATAGGGCTTTCCGTTTTCGCCGTATTTAAAAGGCAATGGGTCAAATGCTCCAAACTCGGCAAACTCTGTTTCCACAAGTATTTTAAGCAATAAGTAAGCAAACACTCCGTTTATTCTGCCGGGTGTTTGTTTCTTTTTTAATACATAATCCTTCCTCCACCCGGGAATAAGACTTTCTGCCTTTTCTGACGAAAGCTTGTCTATTCCTTTGGTGGAGGCGATATATACTGTTATTTTCGGCATATTAGCAGAATTATTCTATTCCGGCAACGTCATACCCTGCGTCTTCCACTGCATTTTTAAGCTGCTGATCCGTTATTCCCTCATCTGCTGTAACAAATGCGGTCTTTGCTTCTAAATCCACCTTTGCTTCAACGCCTTCTATAGCGTTTAAAGCCTTTTCAACTCTTGCGGAGCAGTGACCGCAGCTCATTCCTTCAACATAGATCTTCTTTTGCATTTTTTCTTCTCCTTTACTGTCTTGATTATTATTTGCTTTAATCAGAATTTCTTCCGATTTTTCGTTTACCGATTGGGGAACATTCGTATGCTTGAATTTAAACAGCTTTAACCTCAATGTGTTTGTTACTACGCAAAAGCTGGAAAGGCTCATTGCCAAAGCTCCGAACATAGGATCTAAATGCCAGCCCAACAAGTTTACAAACGCACCCGCCGCTAACGGGATACACAATGCGTTATAAAAGAAAGCCCAAAATAAATTTTCTTTTATATTCCGCATTACCGCCTTGCTGAGTTTTATTGCCCCGGGAACGTCCAAAAGGCTGTTTTTCACCAACACTATATCTGCGCTGTCTATGGCTATATCAGTGCCTGCTCCTATTGCCATTCCCACGTCTGCTCTTGCAAGAGCGGGAGCGTCGTTTATTCCGTCGCCCACCATTGCCACTGTATTTCCCTCCTGCTGCAAGCTGCGTATTGCTTTTTCCTTATCGACAGGCAATACCTCGGATATTATTCGATCTATGCCAAGCTTGTTTCCAACGGCTTCTGCGGTGCGCTTGTTGTCGCCGCTGAGCATTACCACGGATATACCCATTTTTTTAAGCTCGGATACTGCGGCTTCCGCTGTGGGCTTTATAGTGTCTGCCACACCCAACAATCCTATTATACTACCATTTTCAACAATATACAAGGGGGTAGTTCCACTGTCTGCCAATAAATCAGATTTTTCTTTCCAATCGATGTTGTTTTCTTTTACCGATATGTTATTTTCTTCAAGCAAAGCAATATTTCCCGCCAAACAGCTTTTCCCGTTAATCAAGCCTTTTACGCCTTTGCCGAAAACCGCTTCAAAATCACTTACGGAAGAAAGGGTAATATTGTTGTTTTTTGCACAATTAACCACCGCTTCGGCTAAAGTGTGTTCCGATTTAACTTCAAGGGCTGCGGCAACCGCCAGAAGATGCGAAGGGTCTGTATTTTCTTCTGTAACAATTTTTGCAACAGCGGGTTTTCCCGTAGTTAATGTGCCTGTTTTATCCATAACCACCACATTTAATTTATGAGCCGTTTCCAGAGCTTCAGCGGATTTAATTAAAATTCCGTTTTCCGCACCTTTGCCTGTTCCCGTCATAATTGCCACGGGGGTAGCAAGTCCGAGGGCGCAGGGGCAGGATATTACCAATACGGAAATTGCCGTTGAAAGAGCAGTTTCAAGTCCCGCACCGGAAATAAACCATATAACTCCCGATATTAAGGCTATTGTTATTACTATTGGAACAAAAATACCGCTGATTTTATCCGCAAGCTTTGCTATAGGAGCTTTTGAGCCTGTTGCGTCCTCCACAAGACGTATTATTTGAGATAAGGTTGTATCATCTCCCACACGCTCGGCACGCATTTTAAAGTAGCCACTTTTGTTTATTGAGGAAGCAATTATGTTATCTCCCACCGTTTTTTCAATGCCTATGCTTTCTCCCGTAACCGCCGACTGATCCAAAACTCCCTTGCCTTCTGTGATAACTCCGTCTACCGCTGCGCTTTCTCCCGCTTTTACTATCACTATATCGCCTTTTTGAATTTCATCCGGAGAAACGGTTACCTCTTCTCCGTTTCTTTCCACAACCGCAGTCTTAGGCGCTAAATCAAGAAGCTTTTCTATTGCAGAGGAGGTTTTGCCCTTTGCTCTTGACTCCAACATTTTTCCCACCGATATAAGAGTCAGAATAGTTCCCGAGCTTTCAAAATACAAGTTCATCATATACCGCATAACCAACTGATTGTCATTGTGTCCAAGCCCGTAGCCTATGCGGTAAATTGCTGCAATTCCGTACACTAAAGCCGCTCCCGAGCCTAAAGCAATTAAGGTGTCCATATTGGGAGAGCCTTTTATAAGATTGCGAAAACCGTTTATAAAATAATGTCTGTTAATCAGAATTATTGGAATCGTCAGCAAAAGCTGGGTAAAAGCAAATGTAAGGGCGTTTTCCGTACCGTGAAAAACACTTGGCAAGGGTGCGCCTAACATATGCCCCATAGAAATATAAAAAAGAGGGATTAAGAAAACCACCGACCACACAAGCCGCCTTTTCATCTCTTCAAACTCTTTTTTCCGCACAGCAGCAGGACTTTCTCTCTTAGCGGATTTATGATATTCGGTGTTTTCGGAAGGCAAGGAAGCAGTGTATCCGCCTGTGACAACTGCGTCTATTATATCCCCTTGACTGCAAATATTGTCATCATACAACACGGTCATAGAATTGGTAAGTAAATTAACCTCGGCTTTTTTTACGCCGTTAACCTTACTAACCGCTTTTTCCACATGAGCAGAACAGGCTGAACAGGTCATTCCGCCAACGTTGTATCTTTCTTTAACAAGCTTTTCGGTGTTTTCCATATATTTTTCCTTTTCATTTATGGCAGCAATCGTAATATTTGAAAGATTTAAGGCAGCTGTCCATATGGTTTCTAAGAACTAACTGTATTAGCATTATAAAATGTATATCCCCAACGCCTGTGATATGGGGATATTATATTGTAATAATTTGATAAAATAATAAATATGCTTATTATCCTGATGAAATTATACCTTTTTTATCCACATTTGTCAAGTGGTTTATTTGATAAAATCAATAATTACGTTTTATTCAAATCTCCCACTGAGTAGCCTTCGCCCTTCCAATAATTTATAACGTCCTTTAAACAATGGGTGTTGGCGGAGGAAACAGCGTGCAAAAGATAAATCCCTCCGCTGTGCATTGCCGATGTTATAGTGTTGAACGCTTCCTGTGAGGAAGGCTGACTGTCGGGATTCCAATCCTTATATGCAAAGCTCCAAAATACGCTTGTATATCCCAAATCCTGAACCTGTTTCAATGTTCTTTCGCTGAATTCTCCCATTGGGAATCTGAAAAAGCTCATTTCGTAATTGAAATTATCCTTGACATAATTATGCAGCTTTATAATCTCCTCTTTAACCTGTTCTTCGCTGCATTTGGGAAAGCTTGGGTGGGTATAGCTGTGATTTCCCACAATATGTCCCTCCTCGATCATTCGTTTTACCAAGTCGGGAGAAGATTTGCAGTAATCGTAAGTCACAAAAAACGCCGCTTTTACACCCGTTTCCTTTAATATATCCAAAATCTCGCCCGTGAAGCCGTTTTCGTATCCCTCGTCAAAGGTAAGGTATACTGTCTTTTTTTCGGAAAGGTCAATAAACTGCGCCGAATATTTGTCATATTTTTTTTGCGCTTCCACTGCGTCTACGGGACGGTTAAGGCTGTCCTTGTTTTTGCCAAGTCCCCAGCCTATAGCCTTATCGCTTAAATTTGAAGAAAGCTTTATTTGTGAAAATCCGTCAATAAAGGGATCTGTGTCCTCGTATGAGAAATTGTCGCCGCTGTCGCTATAAATATCGTCTGTTTTCTCTGCTATGCGCCCTCTGTTTTCAATGTTTTCGGGAGCAATACGGGAATTTTCATTGCAGCCCGTTAATAGTGCGGCAGCGGTTATTAAAAAGCAAACTGATTTTATAAACTTCATATTTTAAATCCTTTCATAAATATAAAAATTATTTGTATTATTAACAAATCTTTTATATTTTGTGATATGAAAGAAAAAATATTATATTTATAAAATGTAAATATATTATTTAACAACCATTTTTTGTAATAAAAATAACGTGTTTATCTTTCAAAACACGTAATTTATAAAATATTCTATAATTATTCTTCACCCAAATAATTTCTCACCAATGACTGAAGCAATTCATCACGATCAATGTGGCGTATAAGGCTGCGTGCGTTTTTATATGTGGTGATATAAGTGGGATCTTCGGAAAGAATGTATCCTACCAACTGATTTATAGGGTTGTAGCCCTTTTCCTTTAAAGCTTCATACACAGTGCAGATAATCTCTTTCATTTCCGATTCACGCTCGTCGCGTACGGAAAAAGTCATAGTTTTTTCGTGCATACTATTCCCTCCTTATCGGTTTATTACTGTATTTTGTATTTATAAATCAATAATTTAAAATTTTAAAATTTATATATATTATACACCTATTTTAAATAAGTTACAATAGTTTTTTTATTATTTACATCAAAATCTTATCAAAGCCTTATCAAAGCACTAACTTGCCCAAATGACGTTCTCTTCTCCAATCCACATATTCCTCGTAAGTTCCCACTTTGTCGTAACAGCCTTCATCGGTGATTTCTATGATTCTGTTGGCAACCGTCTGCACGATTTCGTGATCGTGAGAGCAGAATAAAACGTTTCCTTTAAACTCGGAAAGTCCGTTGTTTACTGCGGTTATGCTTTCCAAATCAAGGTGGTTTGTCGGCTGATCAAGCATAAGAACATTGGATTTAAACAGCATCATTCGGCTGAACATACATCTTACTTTTTCGCCGCCAGACAACACGTTTACAGGTTTAAAAACATCATCTCCGCTGAATAACATTCTTCCCAAAAAGCCTCGTAAATATGTTTCGGTGGTGTCCTCGCTGAACTGCCTTATCCAATCTAAAATGCTAAGCTCACAGCCGTTAAAAAAGTGGTCGGAATCCACGGGAAAATAACTCAAGGAGGTTGTGCTTCCCCATTTGAACGTTCCTTCATCAGGCTCAAGCTCTCCCGCAAGTATTTTAAACAGGGTGGTCACCGCTATTTCGTTTTCTGCCAAAAATGCGATTTTATCCGTTCTGCCTAAGGTAAACGAAACGTTATTAAGAACCTTTACGCCGTTTACAGTCTTAGTTAAACCCGATACCTGAAGAACGTCTTTTCCCACCTCCCTGTCAGGTTCAAAGCTGATAAAGGGATAGCGTCTGCTGGAGGCGGGCATTTCTTCCACCGTCAGCTTATCAAGCAGCTTTCTTCTTGAAGTCGCCTGCTTTGACTTTGATTTGTTGGCGGAGAAACGCTGTATAAAGCTTTGCAGCTCTTTGATTTTTTCTTCGGTTTTTTTATTCTGCTGCTTAATCATACGCTGAATAAGCTGGCTGGATTCGTACCAAAATTCATAGTTTCCCACATACATTTTGATTTTGCTGTAATCTATGTCAACTATGTGAGTACAAACATTGTTTAGAAAATGACGGTCGTGAGAAACTACAATTACCGTTCCGAAATACTCCGCCAAAAAGTCCTCAAGCCAAGCCACTGCGTCAATATCCAAGTGGTTGGTAGGCTCGTCCATAAGTATAATATCGGGGCTGCCGAAAAGGCACTGAGCAAGAAGCACCTTAACTTTATCGTTACCTGAAAGGCTGCTCATAGGGCTTTGAAGTATTTCCTCGGGAAGTCCTAACCCTTGAACAAGCTTTGAAGCATCGCTTTCCGCATCCCAGCCGTTAAGCTCTGCAAATTCCCCCTCCAAAACAGAGGCTCTCTCGCCGTCCTCGTCGGAAAAATCGGGTTTTTCATACAACGCCTCTTTTTCCTTCATTATATCGTACAGCTTTTTATTTCCCATTATTACAGTATCCTGTACACTGTATTCGTCGAAAGCAAAGTGATCCTGCCTTAATACCGACATACGCAGATTTTTTGGAATAACCACTTCGCCCGTTGTAGGCTCTAATTCTCCGTTTAATATTTTTAAAAATGTGGATTTTCCCGCACCGTTTGCTCCTATTACGCCATAGCAGTTACCCGCTGTGAAAAGCAGATCAACGTCTTTAAACAATGTGTCGCCGCCAAATTGCAGACTTACATTGGAAACAGTTATCATTCTCTTGTCCCCTTCTCTCTGATTAGCTTAATAATTACTTTTTATAACCTTATTATAATAACATATTATTATTTGTTAAGTCAATAAAATAAGTAAAAGCGGTAAAACTTTGTAATTACTGTATATTATATATGAATATTGAATATTATTTTGTGCATATTTCATATATTTTATAAGCTAACTGTATGAATTCTATCTTTTTTTATCTCAATACGCTTTAACTATTGAAATTCATAAAAAACTGTGTTAAAATAATTATGAGTAAATATGCTTTGTGCAAGATGTACTATATAATACTTTATAATATTTTAATGCTGAGGTTTATATGAAATTCTGCAAAAAAAAGATTACCGCTGTATTTATGCTGCCTATTATTACGGCAAGCTTGTCAGGCTGTTACTTTTTTCCAAACGAAGAGCCTGTTCTTGAACCGCCTACTCTTGATGTGGAGGAGGTTATTTATTCTACCTATACGGTAACAAGAAAAGATATTGAAAGCTCTGTTATCCAAAGCGGGTATGTGGTTTCGGGACAGGAAACCGATTGTTTTTTCACAAAGTATTCGGGACAGCTTAAAAATATCTATGTCAGTCCCGGAGATTTTGTGGAAGAAGGACAGCTTATTGCAGAAATGAATAACGGCGCTATAGAACATAAGCTTAAAACTCAAAAGCTTAAGGTAGATTTGGCGCAGCTGAACTATAATAATTCTCATTCCGCCGCAGACAAACTGCAGCTTGAAATTGAGCAAAGCACTTTGGACGAATATCAGGATTTATACGACGGCGGACGTGTTTATGCCGCTGTTTCGGGACAAGTTTCCTTTGTGGAAAGCTTAAACCCGGGAGATAACGTTGATCCGTATTTTACAATAGTAAAAATAATTGATCCCAACAAGCTTTGCATTAGAGCGGAGGTAAATGAAACAAGCGCATTTTCTGTTAACGATCCCGTAACCGTAGAGGTTAACGGCGATATTTACAACGGCATTGTTGTGCGCACGCCAAAAGAGGAGATAGAACAGGGAGATAATGAAGCTAACGCTGTTTATGTGGAATTTACCGAAAAAAATCCCGGCTTTGGCTGCTTGGGTACTATAGGAAATATTAAAAAAATAAAAGCCCAGTCTAAAGCTGCGCTGGTTATTCCCAAATACGTTATAAAGACTGACGGCGAAAGAAACTATGTTCAATTATTGAAGGACGGAGAAAAAGTTGAAGCAGATGTAAAGCTTGGAATAAGCAACGCTGTGGAAACGGAAATCTTATCGGGAATTGCCGAAGGAGATAAGGTTATTTCAAGATAATTCGTAAGATTATAAGATTTTTAAAACATTTAAATGTATTTTAAGATTATTTTGATGTACTTCAAAAAATTACAATTATAGATTTACTTATTAAGGAAGGAAAAGACCTTTGTTTACCGTACTTTTCAGAAAAATGCGAAATACCAAATGGATGGTATTATGCTTACTAATAGGCTTTTTAATGGCTGCGGGAATGATGAGCACAGTGCCCATATATATGGACGCTTCTCTTCAGCGTGTGCTTATTAAGGAAATGGAGCAATATCAGCTTGAAAGCGGCTTTTATCCCGGAAGATACATAGTTTCCGCAAGTCTGCCGTTGGGTGTAACTGCGGAAAATCAGCTGAAAATACTAAATCAAACACCTCCAAAAGTAAAAGAACACGTTCATAAAATAGGAATACCCGTGCAAAACAGCAAGACCGTAATTTCGGACAATTTGCTTTATTTGGTTCACGGCGGCAACGGATCGGGGGTAAGCTCCACAAGAGTAAGACTTACCGCTATGAGCGGAATCGAACAGCATATTGAAATAAAGCAAGGTGAAATGTACAGCAGCGAAGGCAAAGCAGAGGACGGCAGCTATCAGGTAATAGTAAGCGAGGATTCTGCAAAAGACTTAGGCGTTGTAGTTGGAAACAAGTATCTTATCAACCCCGTAAATACCACTCAGGAAAGCTTTTATGTGACAGTAACGGGATTATTCACTCAATCGAATATGAACGACAGCTATTGGTCGGAGAATCTGCTGAATTATGCAGGCGGTGCGTTTATACCCTTTTCGTTGGCAGAAAAGCTGATAGAAGGCGGTCTTATGAACATAGCTGACATCAGTGTAAACTACAATTTGGACTATCATTCGGTTAATATGAACGATATAAAAAACATTTCCGACAAGCTTAAAAGCGACAAAAAATATTATACCGATTCGGGATACAACTTTGAAATGGGTTCGGCTTCCATAATTGAAAGCTATGTAGACAAAGCCGCATCTCTTACCGCAATACTTTGGGCAATACAAATACCTACTATGATTATGTTGGCGTTTTATTTATTTATGGTATCCCAGCTTAATGTAGAACAGGAAAAAAATGAAATTGCGGTTTTAAAATCGAGAGGCTCGAAATCGGGACAAATTTTTTCTCTCTATGCTATGGAGGCGGGAATTTTAGGACTTATAACCTTTTTGATTGCTCCCTTTATAGCTTTAATACTATGCAAATTTTTGGGTGTCAGCAACGGCTTTATGGAATTTGTAAACCGTACGGGTATAGCGGCTAAGCTGTCGGTTACCGCTTTTATATACTCTTTGGCGGCGGTTTTGGTTTTCTTCTTTGCCACAATGATACCCATTATCCCCGCATCAAAGCTTACAATAGTTCAATATAAGCAGAGCAAGACAAAAATAAAAAAGACTGCTACTTGGGAGCTGTGCGGAATTGACTTTATTTTAATCGGTCTGTCGGTTACATTCTGCTTTTTGTATACTTATTTTACCAATCAATCTATTGAGGAAGGAACATTTGTTGCTTCTGGACAGATTGATCCCCTTATATTCGTGTTCTCCTCCTGCTTGATATTAGGATTGGGATTGCTTTTTGTCCGTATTTATCCATATTTGCTTAAATTGGTTTATATGTTGGGAAAGGCTTTTTGGACGCCTGCACAGTATATGGCTTTAACCTCGGTGTCCTGTGCGGGAGGAAGCAAAGAGCGTTTTTTAATGCTGTTCCTTATTCTCACCTTTTCCTACGGCATTTTTTCCGCAAACACAGCCAGAGCTATCAATAACAACAAGCGTGATATGATATACTATCAAAACGGTGCGGATATTGTGTTAAACGAATATTGGACGGAAATCGAATACTCTGACGGAGATTCCACCGCTACCACATATCAAGAGCCTGATTTTGCCAAATATCAAAGCTTAAAAGGAGTTCAAGCCGCCGCTAAAGTGCTGTATGACGAAAAGGCAAGATTAACAGTTGAAAGCAGTTCGGGAAAGCAGTCGGCTTCTTCCGCCCGTTCGGCAGGCGGTGATAATATGGAAAATATGCCAAATGAATGGGATTCTTCCTTTAATCCTGATAATAATGATAACAGACCTCAAAAACCGGGTCAACAAGAAAATAATAATAACAACAGCAGCGGCAAAAGAGCGGAAATTAAAGCTATGGCTATCGAGCCTATACAATTTGCCAAAACTGCTTGGTTTAGGGATGATCTTCTTCCTGTGCAGTGGTATAATTATTGCAACGCACTTAACCGCTTTTCTCAGGGAGTTATTATTTCCACATCTCTTTCAGAGGAATACAAGCTTGCTTTGGGAGATGAGGTAAGCGTGGCTTATACAGGTCAAAGCAAGCTGCCTGCCACCGTTATCGCCATAGTGGATTATTGGCCGGGAATTAACCCCAAAAGCGAGCCTAATCATTTCTGCATAATGAATTACGGCTATGTCAGCGGAAATACCAATCCCATTCCTTACAGCGTATGGTTAAAGCTTGAAGCTAACGCAAGCTCCGAGGAGCTGTATGCAGATATAACCCAAAAGCGAATACCTTTGGAAACCTTTAAGGACAGCGGACAAATGCTTATAAGAGAGAAAAACGATCCTTCCCTTCAGGGTATGAACGGAGGACTTACTTTAGGCTTCATTATTACAATGATAATGTCTGTTATAGGATTTCTTATATATTGGATATTATCAATCAAAAGCAGAACCTTGCAGTTTGGTATTTTAAGAGCAATGGGAATGAGTATGAGGGAGATCATAGCTATGTTAGGGTATGAACAAATTTTGGTATCGTTGGTATCCATTGCTATGGCGTTTGTGATAGGCGGAATAACAAGCGATGTTTTCGTTCCCTTATTCCAAAATATGTACAGCCTGTCACAGCAAATTCCTCCCTTCATCGTAACCGCTTCCGCAAGCGATTATATAAAAATCTACTTGCTTATCGTAATAATGCTTGGCGGAGGATTTGCAATTTTAGGCAGCATTATAAGAAAAATAAATATAAATAAAGCTCTGAAATTGGGAGAAGACTAAATAAAAAGAAGGCTTACAACTATGCAAAAGATATTGGGCTGCATCAGAAAGGCAGTACAGCTCTATGATTTAATTGAGGACGGCGACCGTATTGCAGTGGCAATTTCGGGAGGAAAGGACAGCTTGGTGATGCTGCAAGGCTTAGCGGAATATAAACGGTTTGCAGGCATAGACTACAGCTTGACGGCTATCACCATAGATCCTTGTTTTGACGGAATTGAAGGAGATTATTCGGCGGTACGGCGGCTTTGCGATAAATTGGAAGTTCCTTATACAGTGGAAAAAACCGATATTGCAAGAATAATTTTTGACATACGAAAGGAAAATAACCCCTGTTCCCTTTGTGCAAAAATGAGAAGAGGCGCTTTGCATGAGCTTGCTAAATCCTTGGGCTGCAATAAAATGGCATTGGGACACAACAACGACGATGTGGTTGAAACCTTCATAATGAATTTGTTTAACGTGGGACAAATCGACTGCTTTGCTCCCAAAAGTTATCTTACAAGGCGAGATCTTACCGTTATCCGCCCACTTTGCCTTGCTTCCGAGGCGCAAGTTAGAGCCGCAGCCAAGCACGCAGGAATTGAAATAGTAAAATCCAAATGTCCCGCAGATAAGCATACTCAAAGGCAGGAAATAAAGGATTGGCTTTATGCAAGGGAAAGAGTGGACAAAGGCTTTATCATACGTCTTTTCGGAGCAATGCACAGAGCAGATATAAACGGCTGGGGATTTCCCAAAGATAAGGAAAATAAAAAGAATAATAAAAACACTGACAAAATGCTGAATGAATAGATGGCTTAAATAGCATTAACAATATTTGATAGGGAGGACATCAGCTTGTCGGAAAATACAATCAATATACCCGAAAGAATAACAATACCTCATCAGGTTGCCACTTTAATGTATTATTTAAATGAGCGTGAATACCATTGCTACATTGTGGGCGACTGCGTAAAGAATTTGCTGATCGGTGAACCGATTGGAGATATCGACATAATAGTCAACGCTGAATTAAACAGATTGGAACTGATTTTAGAAGATTATAGGATAATTAGCATTGACCAAGAGAAAAATGAAATGGTGGTTATGGCAGGAGCAATTCCCGTTATGATTGGCAGCTTCAGATGCGTTAACCAAGATATTGAAATTCCCTTTCGCACTCTTACCGATGAGCTTTCAATGCGTGATTTCACAATAAATGCCATATGTGCCGACTATGAGGGAAACATTGTCGATCCCTTTGACGCCGTTTCTTGTTTAACCCAGACACCTTTTTTGCTGAAAGCCGTTGGAGAAGGATTTTCCGAAATTGAGGACGAAAACGGACATCTTGTTTCATATCCCTTATCGGTTGAAAAAAATCCTGTTTATCTGTTGAAAGCATTAGCCTTAATGGGAACAGGCGATTACATCTTATCGCATATTACAGCACAGGCTATAAAGCAAAGCACAAATATTGTGGAAAATCTTTCTCCTGAAGAATTAAGGCTTTGTTTTGAAGAGATATTGATGTCAAAAAGAGTTTGCGATGTTTTTATGGAGTTTCCCAAAGTGGTTACCGCTGTTTTTCCCGAACTGATACCCGCTTTGGATTTTGATCAGAAAAGTATTTTTCAGGATTATACATTATATGAACATTTGTGCAAAAGCGTTGGCTATTCCTATCCTGATTTGGCTTTGCGATACTCACTGCTGTTTCACGGAGTGGGAAAGCCCGACTGCTTAGCAATAAGCAAAGGCGGAGCGGCAAGCTATTACGGACACTCGGAACGCTCTATGCTGCTTGCAGGCTCGGCTATGAGAAGGCTGAAAGCACCCAAGGATTTAATTGAGGAAGTTTGCTTTCTTATTGTTCATCATGATATGGGAGAGATTTTGGAAGAGCAGGACGCTTTGGAGCTTGCTGACAGATATTCAAAACAGGACGTTAGGAAAATTCTTCTGTTTGCAAGTGCCAATTTAAGAGGAAAATCCGTTAATAATGAGCAAAAGTCGGCTTACTTGAAAAAATTATCCGATCTTGTTTCAAGGTGATGATTTGTTTTTTAATCAGTTTTTATAATATTTAATACTACAGCTGTTGTTTAATTAAATACACCAATTATATAAATAAATAACGATGCTGCTAATTAAGTTTAAAAAAATATTGAAATATTTTAAAAAATATGGTAAAATAATTTTGGATATTTAGGAAATTTAGAAATAGTATATGCTAAAAGTGTCGATAAAACGTATTTTTCCTCCCTCTGACAAGAAAGATGGAAAGGTTTTGCCGCAACGGAGGGATAGATATGTTGTAATAAAGGATTTTTCCGACTATAACTCAGTTATCTGCGGCAAAAGCTCCTCTGACAAGGAGGACACATAAAATAGGCTTTTTTGACAGACTGAGTATAGCTTATATTTTTGCAAATATATTAAGTAATTTTAGTTAAAATGGTTTAAACAAAATTAGTTCAAGGAGAAAGAGGGTGATTTCTGATGTTTAACCTTTTAGTTTACAATAAAAAAATCGCCACTCTTGAACAATTAAAAAAGAATTTTGATTTTGATTCGGTAAGAATGTATTTGTTAGGCGGC
>CAZRRT010000025.1:15637-23909 GCA_964602605.1 uncultured Ruminiclostridium sp. | reverse complement strand
TCGCTTGCGCCCACTCTTGTAAATATTTTATCCACAACCCCTATACGAGCATATTTGGCAGGCACAAAGCTTCCTATCTGCGCCATTAGCGTAATAAGCGCAACCTGCCGCATAAAGGTGGATTTTCCTGACATATTCGGACCTGTTATCATAAGAAGGCGGTTTTGCTTTAAATCAAGATAGGTGTCGTTTGGAGTAAAAGGTATCTCCGACAGTATTTTCTCCACTACGGGGTGTCGGCCGTCCCTTATCTCGATAACATTTTCAAGAGTAATTTCAGGCTTTACATAATTGTTTTCCAAAGCGGCACGGGCAAAGCTTGAAAAAACGTCAATCTCTGCAATACCCTCTGCGCTGCAAAGCACCGATTCCATTCTTTCGTTTATAAACTGCCTTATCTCGCCGAATATTTTTGCTTCTAATTTAATTATTCTCTCCCCCGCAGTAAGCAGCTCCCGCTCAATATCCTTTAATTCCTCGGTTATGTAACGTTCGCCGTTTGTAAGGGTTTGTTTTCTTATAAATCTGTCGGGCACTTGCTCCGCAGCGCCCTTGGAAACCTCGATATAATAACCGAAAACTCTGTTGTAGCCCACTTTGAGAGTTTTTATTCCCGTAGCTTCCTTTTCTCTCTCCTCTATTTCTTTTAAAAGCTTTTCGCCGCCGCCTGTTATTTCCCTTAAATGATCCAATTCCGAGTTAAATCCGTCTTTTATATATCCTCCCTCACGAGTGGTCAGGGGGGGGCTGTCGATTATGGCGTTTTCCACAAGAACGGTAATGTCCTCATGAGATCCTATAAGAGAGTTAAGCTTCTTTATTAAAGGCGATTTATAGCATTCAAGGGATTTTTTAAGTCTTGGCATTTTTCCGCAGGTTTGTCCTAATGAAAAAACGTCACGAGGGGATGCTACTTTATAAACAATGCGGGATATAAGTCTTTCAATATCCTGTATTCCCGCAAGGCTTGCCCTTGTTTCGTCCAATGCGGAAATATCGCCGTACATATCTTCAACGGCGTTCAGCCTGTCCATTATCTGAATTTGCTTCATTAAGGGCTGACTTATTATCTGCTTTAACCTGCGTTTTCCAAGGCTGGTTTTTGTTCTGTCAAGCACCCAAAGCAAAGAGCCTCTGTATTCCTTGTTTCTTATTGTTTCCACAAGCTCCAAATTGCGGCGGGTAGACCAATTTATTTCCATAAACTCGTTTCCACCGTGAACAAACAGCTTTACCGCTCTGTGTATTTCGTTTTTATAGGCGTTGTTGATATACTTAAAAAGACCGTATACGGCTTTTTTGCACAAGGTCATATTTTCCGGAATTTCCGCCTTGTTTTCAACGGAAAACTGCGATTTTAAAGAGTTTATTTCCTCTTCCGGCAAATCCTCATCGGAAACAACATCGCCTATACTTCTGCTTAAACGTTGAGTTATAAAAGAATGAGCCTCTTTGAGATCAAGAAATTTTTGGTTAAACAAAATCTCCGTGGGCATATAGTTGCCCAACTCCCCTATTATTCCCTTGGAAAGCTCAGCTTTATTTTTTTCGTTTTTTTCATATAAATGAAATTCACCGGTTGATACATCTGCAAATACCATTCCACAGCTGTTTTCTTCGCATAAGAGATATAAAATATAATTATTTTGGCTTTCGTCAAGCATACCCTCTTCGATAACAGTACCGGGCGTAATAATTCTAACAACCTCTCTGCGGACAAGTCCCTTTGCAAGAGAAGGATCTTCCACCTGCTCGCAGATTGCCACTCTGTGACCTGCGTCAATAAGCTTTTTTATATAAGGAATACAGGCGTGATGAGGTATCCCGCACATAGGAACTCCCGCACGTGAGGTTAACGCCAAGTCGATTTCTTTTGAAACTGTTTTTGCGTCCTCGTCAAACATTTCGTAAAAATCGCCTAATCTGAAAAACAAAATATAATTGAAATAATCAGCTTTAATTTTCCGATATTGCTCCAACATAGGAGTAGACTTTTGCTCTTTATCCAATTTAACTGCCTGCCTTATATTTATTGTCTAATAATATATTTAAAAATCCTCAGTGACAACCGCCGCAGGTTGAGCAATCGTGGGTGCAGCTGCTTACACGGTATTGACAGGTGTCGGGATCTTCTCCGTCGCAGCAAAGACCGATTATTCCCTGAACCTGCTGTAAAAGACTGTCGAAAGCATTTTTCGCAATAGCAAATTTTGCCATATTTTTATTGCTCATTACCCTTTCGTAACATTCCTGAAGCTCTCTGTTAAATCTTTGCAGCTTTTCTTGATCCTGCTGATCTTCTGACTTGCTCATTTCCAACTGCAAGTTTTCTCTTTTTAGATTAAATTCGCCGATTAGCTGCTGTAATTCATTATCCTTGTCGTTTGCTTCCTTTGCGGTAATATATGCCTTGTAACGTTCGTCATTTTGAATTGCTTTTCCCAATTCTCTTGTAGCTTGAATAACTTCCATAGCTGTTTCCTTTCGTTTTTAAATTTTATTATATTTTTTCGCCTATCAAAGCCCATGCCAAAGCCTTTGTAACCTTAACATTCACGAATTTTCCAATATCGCTTTCATCTCCGTTAAAGTCCACAATGATATTTTGCCGAGATTTTCCGTTATAATACTCCTCCGAGGTTCTTCCCTTTCCCTCGCATAGAACGGTTACCGTCTTTCCCACATATTTTTGATAGCTTTTGCTGCCGCACTCTCCCTGAACCACCAAAAGCTCTCTGAACCATTTGCCCTTTTCTTCACAGGATATGGGATCTTCCATATAGGCTGCCTTTGTGCCTTCACGGGGACTGAATATAAAGGTAAAAGCCGAATCAAAACAAACTCTTTTCATAAGCTGTAGGGTTTGTTCAAAATCCTCTCTCCGCTCTCCCGGAAATCCTACTATTATATCGGTTGTAAGATTTAAATCGGGAATCTTTTCCCTTGCGTAATCCACTAAGCTTAAATAATGCCGAATATCATAATGGCGGTTCATCAGCTTCAGTATTCTGTCACTGCCGCACTGTACAGGCAAATGAAGGTGATGACAAATATGCCTGCTCTCCGCTATTACATCAATAAGTCTTTGGGTGCAGTCCTTTGGGTGAGAGGTCATAAATTCAAGACGAAACTCTCCCTCCAACTTGTCCAACCTGCTTAACAGCTGCGGAAAATCCACCTCTGTACCCTTTCCGTAAGAGTTAACATTCTGTCCCAAAAGCAAAATGTCCTTGTATCCCTCTGAAATCAGCTTGTTTACTTCCTCAATCACCTGCTCGGGATCTCTCGAACGCTCTCTTCCTCTCACATAAGGCACTACGCAGTAGGTACAGAAGTTGTTGCAGCCGTACATAATGGGAACGCTTGCTTTAAAGCTGCTGCTGCGTTTTACGGGAAGTCCCTCCGCTATAATACCGTCGCTGTCGGGAATATGAAAAACACGCTCTCCCTCAAACATACATTGACATAACAGCTGAGGAAAAGTATACAGAACGTGAGTCCCGAAAATTATATCTACAAAAGGAAAGGTAGTTTTCATTCTTTTTGCGGTTTCGGGCTGCTGAACCATACAGCCGCATACGGCAATAATAAGCCTTGGGTTTTTCTTTTTTAAGTGCTTTAATGCGCCCACGTTTCCAAAAACTCTTTCCACTGCGTTTTCTCTTACCGCACAGGTGTTAAAAAGAATAAAATCCGCAGCAGCTGTGTTATCGGTAAAGCCAAAACCCATTTCTTCAAGCATTCCCTTGATTTTTTCACCGTCGGTTACATTTTGCTGACAACCATAGCTGTGAACGTAGGCTAAGGGCTGTTTATCGTAAATATGCACAGCAGAGCGGATTTTTTGAATATATATTTTTTGTTCGTCCAATTCTTCTTTTGTTACTGTTCTGACTGACAAATTATATAATCCTTTCTGTTATTTTTCAATTAAAATCCACTTATTTTATTACTTGCCAAGATTTGGGGAAAATCTTAGCTGCCTTAATTTATTATTATTTATATTATTTATATAGTATAGCACATATTGGGTAGTATTTCAAGAGGTAAAACTAAATATATGTAATTTTGCTTAATATGTAATTTTGCTTACGGCAGCTTTTGTTATTCAATCAAGAACAGTTCTTGCAAACACGGCAGCTATAACTTTTTTTGCTCCGTTTTTCTTTAATTCCTTTGCCGCTTCGGAAAGTGTGCTGCCTGTTGTGCATACATCATCTACTATGAGAACAGTTTTCCCTTTTAAATCAACTTTATTATTGGAAAAGCCGAAAGCGCCTTTTACATTTTCCTTTCTCTGCGCTGCGTTTAGCTGCTTTTGCTGCGATGTGGCCTTAATCTTTTTAAGCAAAGATAATAAAGGTGTCGATGACAAGCCGGAAATTTCATTTGCCAAGCATTTTGTTTGATTATATCCTCTTTTGTGAATATCCTTTTTTCTCATTGGAATAAATGTGATTATATCAATACTTTCAAGCAGCTTTTGCCGACGCAGCTGTTTATATATCAAAAATCCTGCGGCAGATAAAGCGTAACCGTTGTTGTTTTGTTTCATCTCCATTACAAAAGGGCGGCTTACTTCATCATATACGGTAACCGCACAAAGACAGTCTATATTATCCAAATGCTCATCTGAAAAATCCGGCGGTGAGGAAAAGCTTCTGCTGCATTCCTTGCAAAAATACTCATCATAGGGTATTATTCTGTTGCAAAGAGGGCATCTGTTTGGATAAATAAAATCAAGCAGCTGCCTTTTTATAATAAATCTTTTAAAAATATTATTACGCTTGTCCATAAACATTATTTGCTCTTTTGAATTATATAGTATCTTAATAACGACCTTAAACAGGAAAATCTTAAGGTTCGGCGGTCGTTGTTAACCATTTCTTCAACTTGATTTCTTGTACCTATCATAATAAGTATGTGTTTTGCTCTTGTAACTCCCGTGTACAGCAGATTTCTGTACATCAAGTTGTATACGGAGGTTAAGGGCAATATCACTGCTTTGTATTCGCTGCCTTGGCTTTTATGTATGGTAACCGCATATGCAAGATCCAACTTTCTTAACATTTCGGGAGTGTATTCGGCTCTTCTTCCGTCAAAATTAACCACTGCGTTTCCGCTGTGCTTGTCCAAGCTTTCAATAAAACCAATATCCCCGTTAAAAACGCCCAATCCGTGTTCTCCGCCTTTTGCCCATTCCACGTCATAATCGTTTTTTATCTGCATAACCTTATCGCCTACACGAAAAACGTTATCGAAAACCTTAATCTCGCCTTTGTCCTTGGAGGGAGGATTTAACGCCAACTGTAAATCCTGATTAAGTCCTTTTGTTCCCGTACAGCCAATACGTGTGGGGGTGAGAATTTGTATATCCTCAAGAGGAGAAAATCCGTAAGCCTTTGGCAGTCGCTCCCTTGTAAGCTGAACTATAAGAGCGGGTATTTTGGTTTCATCACGGCATTCCATAAAGAAAAAGTCGCTTTTGCGGTTGTCCAATTCGGGATATTCCCCTTTTACAATTTTATGTGCGTTTGTAACAATAAGGCTTTCCGCCGCCTGTCTGAATATTTCGGTAAGCTCTACTGTGGGGATTTCTCCTATTGCCATAAGGTCTTTAAGGACGTTTCCCGCCCCTACTGACGGCAGCTGATGACTGTCCCCCACCATAATGAGGGAAGCGGTAGGCTTAGTTGCTCTCAGCAGAGCTTCAAACAGCAAGGTATCCACCATAGACATTTCATCTATAATAATTACGTCAGCTTTTAATGTGTTTTTTTCATTCCTTTTAAAGGATAACCTGTCCGTAACCGAAGCGTCAACCTCCAAAAGCCTGTGAATGGTTCTTGCAGGCTCTCCCGTAAGCTCGCTCATTCTCTTGGCTGCTCGTCCCGTAGGTGCGGCTAAAAGCAGGCTTTTTTTCTTCTTTTTCATCAGCTGAATTACGCCGTTTAAGGTGGTGGTCTTTCCTGTACCCGGACCGCCTGTCAGTATAAACAGCCTGTTGCAGATGCAGCCGCTTATCGCCGCTTTTTGCTTTTCCTCGTATTTAATATTTTCGGTAAACTCTATTCCCTTGATTTCTTCGGACAAATCCTTTATTTCGGCAGTTGAATCCTTTAGCATTTGAGCAATCCTCTGAGCAATATATTTTTCCGCTTTGTAGTATTCGGGCAGGTAAACAAAATGTCTTTCGGGGGTTTTAATATGTTTAAGCTGCTTGCTGTTTATCGCCTCATCAAGTCCCTCCGATATGTATTCCTCGCTAATTTGCAAAAATTCTCGGGCTTCCTCCGCAAGTCTTTTTGCAGGCATACAGGTGTGTCCGTTATTGGCGTTATCTCTTAAAACATAAGTAAGAGCGGCGATAATGCGGTTTATATTTTCTCCGCTTATTCCTTCTTTTAAAGCTATTGCGTCCGCTCGTCCGAAATCCACTCCCAGTTCGCCGTCGCAAAGAATAAAAGGATTTTCCTTTATAAAGGCAATAGCCGAGGCTTCGTATTTTTTCCAAACCTCCGCCGCAACCGCAGGGCTTATATTAAACTGCTGAAGGTATTCGACAACGTTTTTCATTCCGCTTAATCTTCTGTATTCCTCGCTTATCTTCAAAGCCTTGTCGCTTGTAATGCCGTTTATATCCGAAAGACTCAAAGGATCGTTTTCAATAATGTCTAAGGAGTCGCTGCCGAATTTTTCCACAATTTTCTTTGCAAGGGCAGGACCTAAGCCTTTTATTATTCCCGAACCCAAATATTTTCTTATTTCGGGGAGAGTTGTAGGCAAGGTTCTCGTGCAGCTTATCGCCTTAAATTGTCTGCCGTATTTCTGACTGTAGATATATTCGCCGTAAAGCTCTAAGCTTTCACCCTCCGATATATCCCCTAACTCTCCCACAACCGCTATAATCTCATTTTCACAATTCAAGTCAAAAACTATGTATCCGTTTTCCGAATTGAAATAGATTATTTCGTCAACGCTGCCGTTAAGCTTTTCAAGATTCTTTTCTGTCATAATAGCTTTCTTTCTGTTTTTTATTTATTATTATTTTTACTACTGCCCCATATAATGCCTTTAAAATAAAATATCCGCCTGTAATTCCGAAAAATACCGATAAAAAGAACCATAAAAACTCCACAATAATCACCTCTAAAGGCAATATATGCGGCAGCTTTATTTTGGTTACAAAATATTCCCGATATATTCACACTTTGCATAAAACAGCGTTCCAATCCGCTTCTTCCCTTATATTTTCTACTGTTATTCCGTTTTCATTTAATGCTTTTAACACCTCATCAAGTCTTTCGGTAATAACTCCCGAAACGATAATATTGCCTTGCTCTTTAAGAAAACCTTTAAAGTAAGGACACATTTTAATAATTACGTCCGCCACAATGTTAGCGGTAATTACATCAAAGCCTGTGCCTATGGTTTCTCTTAATTTCTTATCGTCGATTATGTTGCCCCAGTAAGCAAGGTAGCGAGATTTATCAAAGCCGTTTTGCTCAACATTTTCCGAGGCGGTGTTAACCGCATTTAAAAATACATCGGTCATAACCGCCTTTTCCGCTCCCAAAAGCAAAGCGGCAATAGACAAAATACCGCTGCCGCAGCCTAAATCAAGCACCTTTTCCCCACCCTTTATAACCTGCTCCAGGGTTTCCATAACAAGCTTTGTGGTGTGATGCTGTCCCGTGCCGAAGGAGGAAGCGGGATCTATTTCAAGGATTTTTCTGCCGCCCGTGTTTTCGACTTTTTCCCAAGTAGGCTTGATAATAAGCTTTTCGCCAACGTTAAAAGGCTTGTAATACTGTTTCCAATTATTTGCCCAATCCTCTTCTCTGATGCTGCCTGTTTCCAATTCAAGGCTGCCGTAAAACCCGTCCTTATCTCTGCCCTTTATATCGTTTAATGCGCCTTTTAATGCGGAAAACATCTCAGCTCCCTGAACATTGTCCTGTAAATAGCAGGTGATATGGGTTTTTACGTTTTTTAAATTCATCAAATCATCGTCCACATAGTCCCAATTCATTTCTTTATTTTCCAAAAATTCCTCAAAATCCGCACTGTCGTGTATTTCAAAGCCGGTAATTCCCAATTCGCTTAACTGTATGGTAAGAGGATATACGGCTTGCGATGCGGTGTAAATATCAATTTTTTTAAATTCCATTTTTCGCTCCTTTTTTGCTCCTTATAAATATACTCTTTTTATTATGCAATATTTTAAAGAAAATTTCAAGAATTATAACACATTTAATTCTTCCATTAAATT
>CAZRRT010000025.1:0-15627 GCA_964602605.1 uncultured Ruminiclostridium sp. | reverse complement strand
ATTAGAAGTTACAATCATTGTATTTTCATTACATTCTAATTTTATAGTATTTTTGCTTATTGTAATCGTTTTAGTGTTTTCTAACAAAAGATTTGCTAAATTTTAAACAAAATAGATATTGAAAAAAGAACAATAATCATATATAATATTAGTTAAATTATTTAAGTTAATAATTTGTTCAATTTCTTAAAACTATTAAATTCAGGAGGTTTTATTATGAAAAAATTTATTTCTGCAATGCTTGCAAGTATCACTGCCGCTTCGCTTTTAATTTCGGCAGTATCGGCAGACGGTGACATTGTTCTTAAGCCGGGTGAGGCTACGGGTCTTACAAAGATTTCCGATTCCTCAAAGGAAGTTACATTTGACAAAACAAGTGCTTCCAAGGATTGGATTGTAGGCGGCGAAAGCGACGGTCAATGGTTAATCGGCGGCGATAACGGCGACATCGGCATATCCCTGGATATGTTGAAAAACTGCGAGAAATTAGAGTTGGATTACACCTGTGACAATCCTATAGCAGGTACAAAAATCGGTTTTGCATTTAAAGTACATGTTGACTTAAACAGCAGAACCTGTGAAGACGGCGGTTATGTATTCGCAGATTATCTTCCCGCTACATGGGTTCCTTACGGCTCAGGCTCAGACGGCAAGCAGCCCATAAAAGCCGTTAACTCTCTTGATACAATCTACAAGACAGATATAAAGGATAAAGGCACATTGTCAGTTAACGCAGCTGATCTTCTTAAAGTTTTCCCTGAGGATATGGACTATATGATGGGACTTGGAATCGGTGCAGATAATAAAAATGATGACATTTCCGAAGACGACGACAGCGAAGAATACACAGTTGACGTTACCGAAATCAGATTTGTTATGAAAGCCGGAGCTCAGCAGCCTGAAAAGCCTGCCGGCACTGTAAGCGGCAACAAAGAGCCTGACAAGTCAGAAGCTCCCAACACCGGTATTGAAGGCGTTGCAGTTGTAGCAGGTCTTGCAGTATTGGCAACAGGCACTATCATTGTTGCCAAAAAGAGAAAGTAAGCAATAATACAAATTAGAATATTTAAAAAAGCACTCTTTATGGGTGCTTTTTTAAATGAGGGCAGCGCCCCGAATTTATGATAAATCCGGGGGGGCGCAAGCCCCTCAGGGTTTCAGCGGGGATTCCCCCACTGAAAGACTGAATGGAACCCGCCGCCTAAGAGGCGGGGGACATCGGATTTTGATTATATCCGTTTTTGACTGCTAATCACAAAAACAATCTATAATACTTGAAATATTTGATAAATTATGTTATTATATTTTTATAAATTAAACCAAAGGAATTATAACAATGGACTATAACGCATTAGCAGAACTTTTGTTCCCGGATGTTGAAAAAACAACCGATTATTACGAAAATCTATATCCGCCAAGAGATTTACCCGAGGGCGCAAAGGTAACAAGATTTGCTCCCAGCCCCACGGGATTTGTACATTTTGGAGGACTGTTCCCTGTTTTGGTGGGAGAAAGACTTGCGCACCAAAGCGGCGGCGTTTTCTATCTTCGTATTGAGGACACCGACTCAAAACGGGAGATTGAGGGTGCTGAATACGATTTAATAAAAGTGTTTGAAAATTTCGGCGTAAATTTTGATGAAAGCATTGTAAAAGAGGGAAAATACGGTCCTTACCGCCAAAGTGAAAGACGGGAAATTTACCGTGCCTATGCAAAGGAATTGGTAAAGCAGGGAAAAGCCTATCCTTGCTTTTGCACTGAAGAGGATATGCAGCAGCTTAGAGAAAAGCAGGAAGCTTTAAAGCTCACCCCCGGATATTACGGTGAATTTGTTAAATGCCGCGATTTAAGCTACGAACAGGTAAAAGCCAATATTGATGCGGGAAAGCCTTATGTGCTGCGTTTTCGCTCAAACGGAAATCCCGACAATAAAATTAAATTTACCGACCTTGTAAAAGGCACTATTGAAGTTACTGAAAATCATATTGACCATGTGCTGCTGAAAAGCGACGGTATGCCTACCTATCATATGGCACATGCCGTAGACGACCACCTTATGAGAACAACCCATGTGGTAAGAGGCGAGGAGTGGCTGTCAAGCCTTCCCTACCATATTCAGCTTTTTAACGCTTTGGGATTTAAGCTGCCAAAATATCTCCATATCTCTCAGCTGATGAGAAAAGAGGGCGATGCAAAGAAAAAGCTTTCAAAAAGGGATAAAGGCGCAGGTATGAGTTATTATATCAGCGAGGGTTATCCCTCGGAAAGCGTTATCGAGTATGTGATGACCTTGCTTAACAGTAATTTTGAGGATTGGCGCAGGGCAAATCCCACGGCAGACGTTAACGATTTTCCTTTTTCTATTAAGAAAATGAGTCCCAGCGGCTCTTTGTTTGACTTGGTTAAATTGGGTGATGTGAGCAAAAATGTTGTTTCTCGAATGACCGCAGAAAATGTTTACCAAAAGCTGACCAAATGGGCGGAGGAATATGACAAGGATTTTTATAGCGTGCTAACCCGCAGTCCCGATTACACAAAGTCAATTCTCCAAATAGGCAGAGGAGGAAACAAGCCCCGCAAGGATTTGGAAACTTGGAAGGACGCAAAATCCTATATGGGATTCTTCTTTAAAGAATATTTTGAATTTATCGACAAAATAGAGGGATTTAACAAGGAAGATATAATCGTTGTGCTTGACGATTTTGCAGAAAGCTATGATATAAACGACCGGCAGGACGCTTGGTTCTCAAAAGTAAAGGAAATCGGCGAAAAACACGGCTTTTGCCCCAACATAAAGGAATATAAACAAAATCCCGATGATTGGAAAGGCAGTGTGGGCGACGTAAGCTCATTTATTCGTTTAGCGGTAACGGGAAAGCTTAACAGCCCCGATTTATGCGCTGTTATGAAAATATTGGGAAAAGACGAAAGTATAGAAAGAATAAATAAATTCAAGGAGACGCTTTAATTATGGCAGACAAAATCACAGAAGAAAAAAATGCTGAGGAAGATAATTCCAACTTCCTTACCGACATTATGGAAAGCGACTTGGCAGAGGGCAGAGTTAAAAAAATCCATACCCGCTTCCCTCCCGAGCCTAACGGATACCTGCATATAGGCAGCGCAAAGGCTATCTATATCAACTACACCTCCGCAAAAAAATACGGCGGTCTGTTCAATCTGCGCTTTGACGATACCAACCCCACAAAGGAGGACAACGAATACGTTGAAGCGATTATCGAGGATTTAAAATGGCTTGGTGCAAATCCCGACGCTGTTTTTTACGGCAGCGACTATTTTCAAAAGACCTATGAGTTTGCAGTGGAGCTTATCAAAAAGGGCAAGGCTTATGTCTGCGATTTGAACAATGAACAAATGCGTGAATACAGAGGCACGCTTACCGAACCGGGCAAAAACAGCCCTTATCGTGACCGCTCCGTTGAAGAAAACTTAGAGCTGTTTGAAAAGATGAAGAACGGCGAATTTCCCGACGGCTTCTGCACTCTACGTGCAAAAATAGATATGTCAAGCCCCAATATGAATATGAGGGATCCGGCTATATACCGTATTCTGCATATGCCGCATCACCGTCAGGGGGACAAATGGTGTATCTATCCACTTTACGACTTTGCCCACCCCATTCAGGACGCATTAGAAGGAATTACCCACTCTATGTGTTCTATTGAATTTGAAAACCACAGACCGCTTTATGACTGGGTGGTGGAGAATATCGGCTTTGAACAGCCCCCTCATCAGTATGAGTTTGCAAGGCTTAACGTTACCAACACCGTTATGAGCAAGCGTTATTTAAGACAGTTAGTGGAAACGGGAGTTGTGGACGGCTGGGACGATCCCCGTATGCCTACCCTTTGTGCGTTAAGAAGAAGAGGTTATTCTCCCGAATCCATTTTCCGTTTTGTAGAATTAGCCGGTATTTGCAAAAGCCTTTCTCTTGTGGATATTGCATTGCTTGAACACTGTATAAGAGATGAGCTTAACAAAACCGCTCAAAGAAGAATAGCAATTCTTGATCCAATTAAGGTTGAAATTGAAAACTATCCCGAGGACAAGGAAGAATATTTTGAAATATCCAACAATCCAAACGATGAAGCTGCGGGAAAACGCAAGGTAAAGTTCACCAAGAATATTTATATTGACGCAGATGACTTTTCCTCCAATCCCCCGCCAAAATATTTCCGCTTAAAGCCTGACGGCGAAGTAAGACTTATGGGCGCATATATCATTAAGTATAAGGATATTGTGTATAAAGAGGACGGAAGCATTGACAAAATAATATGCACTGCCGATATTGAAAGCGGAAACGGTAATCCTGTTGACGGCAGAAAGGTTAAAGGCACTATCCATTGGCTCAGTCAGGACAACTGCATAGACAGAGATGTTTATATTTACAACAATCTGTTTACAATCGAAAACACCAATGCGATCCCCGAGGACAAGACCTTTGACGATTATCTCAATCCCGATTCCGTTGTTAAAAAGCATAACTGCAAGCTGGAAAAATGCCTTGAAGACGCAAAGCCGGGAGATAAGTTCCAATTTGTCCGTATCGGTTATTTCTGCAAGGATTCCAAATATGATAACGTATTTAACCGCATTGTTGAGTTAAAGGATTCAAAGCCTTTTTGATAAGAAAAATTCCCCGTTTCCATTCGGGGATTTTTTGTACAGTCATATTTATCATTTTGAACAATGTTCATCTTGCTATAATTTTCATATTGAGGTAATATTATGAACGATATTGACGTTAAAATCCAAAAGCTGAACGAAATTCTTTCAAAATCAAATAACATAGTATTTTTCGGAGGTGCGGGAGTATCCACAGAAAGCGGAATACCCGATTTCAGAAGCGTGGACGGTTTATATAATCAAAAGTACAAATATCCTCCCGAAACTATTTTAAGCAGCGGTTTTTTCTACTCCCAAACCGATGAATTTTACCGTTTTTACCGTGATAAAATGCTGTGCCTTGACGCAAAGCCAAATTCGGCGCATATTAAGTTGGCTGAAATGGAGCAAAAGGGGAAGCTGTCGGCGGTAATTACCCAAAATATAGACGGACTTCATCAAATGGCAGGCAGCAAGGGGTTTATGAGCTTCACGGCTCTGTACACAGAAACTACTGTCAAAAATGCGGCAAATTGTTTAATGCCGAATATATGCTTAAAAGCAAGGGCGTACCCCACTGCGACTGCGGAGGAATTATTAAACCCGATGTGGTGTTATACGGTGAGCAGTTGGACGATAACACCGTAAGCGGCGCAATAAACGCTATTGTAAATTCCGACACGCTTATTATAGGCGGAACTTCTCTTGTGGTATACCCTGCGGCAGGTCTTATCAACTATTTCCGAGGAAATAATTTGGTTATTATCAATATGTCGGCAACAGGTGCGGATTCCTCCGCCGACTTGCTGATTGAAAGCAAAATCGGTGAGGTATTCAGTCAAATAAATATCTGATAAGGAGCAAGAAAAAATGGGCAGTTCTTATTCAAATATTCAACTGAAAAGCGATCTTGAAAAGGATAAGTTTATTAAAACGCTTAAAACCAAGCTTGGCGGAGGTTTTGAAGTATGTGGCAAGGAAGAAGCGGAAATCACCTATCGGTTAGCCTTTTCGGAAAATTGGGTGACATTTACCCGTTCCGAATACAAGGAACAGCCTAATATACTTAATGAAGACGCAGAAATGCTTTCAAGGCTTTTAAAAACCTATGCTTTTACTATAACCGTTGTGGACAGCGACTTTGCTTTGCTTTCTCTTTTCAATAACGGAAATTTGACAGACGACGCCGTAGTCGGAATGGGAGAAGGGTATGGTGTGGAAGCAAATCCGCCTCAGCCTTCACTTTGGCAGCCGCTGTTAAAATCTGAATACAATGTCGAAGAGCTTATGAAAGCTTGGTCGGAAGATGAAATCTTTTGCGAAAGCGCATTGGGAAAATCCGCCCCTCTGTTCGGAATAGAAAAGGAAAACATTTTTGCCGATTATAAATATCAAAATGAGCAAAATGACGAAAACTCGTTACCGCTGTATTTCAGAAAAAAGTCCGCTGATAATTCTCCTGTAAAGCTTGCTTCAATACCCATAATAAGCAAGGTATTTAAGGATATTTTCGGCGAAGCTCTTGAACCTTTGGGATTTCAAAGCATAAAAGACGATACCTTTGTCAAAGTTATAGACAATGAGGTTATGCAGGTGATAAAATTACACAAATTAGGAACAAAGAAAAAATACATAACAATTTGCGCAAGATTGATAACTGTATATGAATCTCCCGCTAAGGCGGAAGAATACGGGTATTTTTGGCCGACTCCGTATATTTCCCGAATTTTCTCATCAAGACGCCCGGAAAAATACGACGATGAATTTTCTAAAAAAATCGATGAGATAATTTATGATCCAAATGATGAAAAGGATATGGAAAGAGCAGTTAAGGAAGGATTGGAGTATACGCTTAAAGTTGTAATTCCTCACTTTAACAATGTGACAAATCTGTCCTCCTATTTATTGGTAAACAGAGAAATAAATCCCTCAATCCTCGGATTTGACTATATTCTTCAAATTGTTCAAGAGAATAAAAGCCTTGCGAACTTTACCGAGGGAATGCTTTATGTTAAAGATAAGTATAATGGAGATTTTTTAGAGTTTTTGCAAACTGAAAAGGAGTATGAGAAAAGGATGAAAGCGGTTAAAGCAAGAAACTTTACGCCCCCTGTCTGTCCTATTGATTATTACGATCTTGATAAAAGCTATTCCGATTACTATAATGAAACCGTCAACAGTGCAAAAAGTCTTCGCAGCTCACTTGATAGGATAATAGAGGATAAGAAGGTATATGAGATTATAATTGATGAACTTGAACACCGCAAGGAAATAAATATTAAAACTCTTGCTAAATTAGGCATAGTTATTGGAAGATAATATTATAGTGCAGCTTAAACAAGCTGCCGAAACTGCAAAAGCAATTTCGAGGTTCAGTGGGGGATTTTACCCACACTGAACCTAAGATGGAGCCCGCCGCCTTAGAGGCGGGGGACATTTTTTCAGTGGTTATACTGTTGTCTATAATAAGATAAACAATTAGTATTAAAAGTCGTTTTTCACAGCAGATTTATTGAATACATATGAATATTTTTATATACAAACAATACACCCAAAAATGACGAATTAGCCTTTTTCGGGTGTATCTTTTCTCATAATAATATTACACAAAACACAAATAATTTATAGCATTTCGTATTAAATTAAAGAGTCCAACTGGTCTATTGTTTCATTAAAAACCTTCATAGAATTATTTACAACATCAGGAGAACACAAATCAATTCCCGCCACTTTAAGCTCGTTAAGCGGATAGTCAGAACCGCCCATAGAGAGAAATTTAAGATAATCGGAAGCGTCCCCTGTTTCAAGTATTTTAGACGCTATTGCAACTGCGGAGGAAAATCCCGTTGCATATTGATATACATAATATGCACGATAAAAATGGGGAATAAACGCCCATTCATATTTAAGGGTATCGCAGAATTCGGCTTCGGGATAATACAATTTTACTAAATCCTCATAAACCTTGTTTAGACACTCCGCATTTATGGGAGTGCCGTTTGCTTCAAGTATATGAGCCTTATGTTCAAATTCAGCAAAAAGAGTCTGACGGAAAACAGTAGTTCTGAATCCCTCAAGGAAATGGTTCAGTATATAGGCACGGCGTTTTTGGTCGGTTTCGATTTTAAGAAGATATTTTGTAAGAAGCACCTCATTGCAGGTAGAAGCAACCTCCGCCACCAGCAGACGGTAATCGTGGTTGGCGTAATCCTGCTTTTCCGAAGACAGATAGGAGTGCATTGCGTGACCGAGTTCGTGGGCAAGAGTGAAAGCGTCGTCTAATGCGTCGGAATAGTTGAGCTTAACAAAAGGATGTATTCCGTAAACTCCTGCCGAGAATGCGCCTGCTTCCTTTCCCGGGGTTTCATATACGTCTATCCAATTTTCACGGTAAGCACGGCGGATCACATTCTGATATTCCTCACCCAAAGGAGCAACGGCATTTAATACCAATTCGCAGGCGTTCTCATAAGGCATAGGATAGTCAATATCGGCAACCATAGGCGTGTAAAGATCATATACGTCTAACTTTTTAAGTCCCAAAGCCTTTTTCCTTAATCTAAGGTATTTACTCATAATGGGAACTGCGCCGTGAATTGCCTCAATAAGTGCGTCATAAACCTTTTCGGGAACGTTGGATGAAGCAAGAGAGGCTTCCCGTGCGGATTTATATCCTCTGACCTCCGCCAAAAGATTGTCTTGTTTTACGCTGCCGCTGTATAGACAAGCTATGGTGTTGATGTATTTTCCGTATGTGCCGAACATTCCTTCAAAAGCCGCCTTGCGGAGAGTTCTGTCGGCGGATTCACGCATTACAAGAAAATTACCGTGGGTAAGCTGCACATTTTTTCCGTCAGAACCCACAATTTCAGGAAGAGGCATTTCCACATTTGTAAACATATCGTAAGAGTCGGAGGGAGTAACGGAAATTTTTCCTATCTTTGCAAGCAAAGCCTCGGTTTTTTCGTCCAAAACGTGATTTCTCAATCGTGTAGCGTCTTCAATTATATGAGCATACTTTTTCAAAGGCTCATATTTCATAAATTCGGCAAGCTTTTCCTCTGAGATTTCCATAAGCTCGGGTTCAAAAAAAGCTGCCGCAGAGCCGATTTTGACAAGAAGCATATTAACCCTGTCGCACATTGCCTGCGCAGCGGAATCGCTGCCGTCCACTGTCTTTGCCAAAAAAGCGTAATTGGCTACAGGCTCGATTTTTTCATAAAGGCCGTACAGCTTTTCATAGGCTGCAAACAGTGATTCCGCAGAATTTGAAAGAGTGCCTTTAATTTCCGCAAGAGAGGGAATAAGCTTTTCACATTGGGAATATGCTTTTTCCCATTCCTCCGAGTTTTTAAAAATATGTGTAAAGTCCCACTTTAACTCAGCAGGAATTTCGTTTCTCTTTTTCATTGTTTTACACCTTTCATTGGTATTTATATTTGCAAATAATAATCGCTCACAAAAAAATCAGCAGTCTTATTCCCTTTTCTGTATTTACTAATGAAAATCATTATATATCATTCCAAAGGCTTCATGGTCGGGAACAACAAAACATCTCTGATAGAATCACTGTCCGTAAGCAGCATAACAAATCTGTCAAGTCCCATTCCCAAGCCGCCTGTGGGTGGCAAACCGTATTCGAGGGCTGTAACAAAGTCCTCGTCAACCCTTGCATTGGTAGGACCTAACTTCTTACGCTGTTCGACCTGCTTTACAAAACGTTCTTTTTGATCAATAGGATCGTTCAGCTCGGAGAAAGCGTTGCCAAACTCACATCTTGATATGAAATACTCGAATCTTTCGGTAAATGCAGGCTCGTCTGCCTTTCTCTTGGCAAGAGGAGAAATTTCAACGGGATAATCATAAATAATTGTAGGCTGTACCAGCTTATCCTCTACATATTCGTCGAAAAATGCCGCAAGAACATCGCCCTTTGCCGCATCGGGTGAAACCTCCACATTTTTTGCCTTTGCTGCGGCTCTTGCGTCCTCGTCGCTGTTCCAGCTGTAATAATCAACATCAGCATATTTTTTAACTGCCTCGGTCATCTTCATTCTTGCCCAAGGCTTGCCGATTTCTATATCTTCTCCGCGATAAGGAACAGTGTCTGTGCCGCAAATTTTCACTGCAACAGTGCGGTACATATCCTCGATCAAGTCCATCATACCGTAATAATCGGTGTAAGCCTGATACATTTCAATAGAGGTAAATTCGGGGTTGTGGGTAGCGTCCATTCCCTCGTTTCTGAAAATTCTGCCTACCTCGTAAACCTTGTCAAAGCCGCCTACAATAAGCCTTTTCAAATATAGCTCGGTTTCTATTCTAAGGTACATATCTATATCGAGAGCATTGTGGTGAGTTACAAAGGGACGGGCTGAAGCGCCGATTTCAAGAGTATGGAGTACGGGAGTGTCAACCTCAATATAACCCAAATTATCAAGGTAACTGCGTATTTCACGAAGTATTCTTGAACGGGTAACAAAAACGTCCTTGACCTCGGGATTGGCAATAAGATCAAGATAACGTTTTCTGTAACGCTCCTCCTTGTCCTTTAAGCCGTGCCACTTTTCAGGCAATGGCAGCAGCGACTTGGATAAAAGCGTTATCTCTTTTGCGTGAACGGAAATTTCCCCACGCTTTGTCTTAAATACAAAGCCGGTAATTCCCACTATATCGCCTAAATCCCACTTTTTAAATTCCTTAAAGCTGTCCTCCCCAACATCGTCAATGCGAACATAAGCCTGCATACGGTCAGAGGAGTCACGAACATCGATAAAATTCGCTTTTCCCATATCACGCCAGCTTGTAATTCTGCCTGCTATTGATACGGTTTGATTTTCATATTTTTCAAAATCCGCTCTTATATCCGCATTTTTTACGGTAACGGGAAACTTTGTGATTTCGTAAGGATTTTTGCCGTCGGCTTTTAACTGCTGAAGCTTTTCAATTCTTATTCTGTGCTGTTCGCTTAATTGCTCCTGATACTGTTCTTCTGTAATCTCAACATTTTCCGTATTCTGATTGTTTTCCTTTGCCATATTATTTTATTATGCCTTTCTAATGTCATTTTTGATCTCTAATTTGAATATCGATTACTTCAAATTTTAAAATTCCCGCAGGAGCGTCAACATCAAATATTTCTCCCTTGGTTTTTCCCAAACAAGCCTTTCCTATTGGAGATTCATCGGAAATTTTTCCCTCCTGCAAATTAACTTCCTTTGAACCTACAATATCAAGCTCCATAACTTCGTTTGTTTCAAGATCCTTTAATACAACCTTGTTTCCTATACCTATATGCTCGGTTGAAAGATCACTTGAATCAACAACCTTTACATTTTGCAGAGTTTTCTCTATTTCCGCAATTCTCGCTTCAATAATTCCCTGCTCGTTTTTTGCTTCATCATACTCGCTGTTTTCCGACAGATCGCCGAAAGAAAGAGCCACTTTTATTTTTTCCGCAATTTCACGTCTTTTAACGCTTTTGAGTTCTTCCAACTCATCTTTAAGTTTTTGAAGTCCTTCTGATGTTAATACCATTTGTTTTTGTGCCATATTTACCTCCAATATGTTAACTAATTTATTATGCCTTAATAATATCACATACTTTCCACAACTTCAAACGCCTTTTTAAGCTGGGAATCCGAAGTTTCAAAGCTGCTTGGCGCATAATCGGGATTTTCTGTAAGCTCCACTGAAAAATCTACCTTTATTCCATTTTTAAGGGAAGTTGCTCCTGTGGGCAGTATCTCAGCCGCAGTGATAACGATTGCGCTTCCGTCGGATAAGTTTTTCAGTTCGGTGACCGTTGCTTTTCCCGCTGTCTGTTTACCCACAATTTTTGATGATGCAAAATCCTTCAAGCTTACCGCAAGCAATTCCGCAGGACCTGCCGTGTTCTCGTTTGTCAAAACCACAACGGGAGCGGTAATGGGATCTGCGGCTTCTGTTGTTTCCAAAAATTTTGCAACAGTTCCGTTTTTATACTGTGCATTTGCCATAAGAGCAGAGGAAGCAAATTCTGTTAATATTTCCGCCAAGCCGTCATAAACTCCGTCGCAATTTCTTACATCGATTACATATCCCAGCACTCCGTTTGCCTTAAGATTTTGAAGCTGAGAAACAAACTGCTTGCCGGTTAATGAGTTAAAATACTCTATTCTTATATATCCGTAGCCCGACACTGTTTGAGAGGTCACCGACTGTACGGTAAAGGATTTTCGTGTGATAGTGATTTCCTTGTTTTCGCCGCTGCGCTGAACTGTTAATTGTAGGTTGGTGTTTTCATCTCCGTCCAATTCACCGATTACTGCGTCAAATCCCGTTTCAAGAACGTCTTTGCCATTGATTGCGGTCACGATGTCGCCAAGCTTTATATCTGCTTTTTCAGCAGGAGAATTGGTGTAGATTTTTTCAACCTTTAAATATCCGCTTTCCTCTTTTCCCAGCTCCAAGCCTGAGGAAATCAAATTTCCCAATTCCTTCTGACGCTTTTTGTTTGCCTGAGTTTCTGTAAGGTATTCTGCGTTTACATCATTAAGACCTGAAACGTATCCGTTTACGATGCTGTCTATTAAGATTTCCTCATTTATATCGTAATATTCTGCGTTTCTTACATAAGAATCAATCTCTTGTATTTTTGAATAGATTTCTTCACGCTGAACAACGCCGCCAATAAGCTGGTTAAACATTTTTGTGGCAACGGTAACCGTAATTACAAAGGTAATTGCGCAGGCTATTGCCACCACACTGATTACCGCTCCTATTGAGAATTTTTTCTTCATATATCCTTTCCGTAAGCAAAAAATGATTTTCGCCGACATAAATTCGCAGTCTGAATATAATCAAAACTTGCATATACCTGACACAGCTTGATAATATGGATAAAACCTGCGAATTATTCTATGTGCTTAATTTTTATAATTTTATTATTTGTATAGTTTTTAACAATTAGTGTACATAATTAAAGGGATCTTGAGGAACATTATTAAGTCTTACCTCAAAGTGAAGATGAGGTCCGGTCGACCAGCCTGTGCTGCCCACTGCTCCGATTGCCTCTCCTTGACTAACCTGTTGTCCTACAGTTACGTATATATTGCTGCAATGTCCGTACAAGGTCGTATATCCGTTGCCGTGATCCACGACGATATACATTCCGTAGCTGTAGCCCTGTATGTATGTGGTTTTCGCTATTATTACAGTTCCCGCTTTTGAAGCGTATATATTAGCTCCGTAAATGCCGCCGCCCGAAATATCGATTCCCGAGTGATTTCTCCACTTTCCGTTTAAATAATCAGGTCCGAAATATGTAGTTATCATTCGATACCCTTGGTCAAGAGGCCACCACCAATCACCTTCCTGATATTCCTGCTGACTGTTCTTTCTCGCTTCCTCAATCTCTCTTGCTACCTCAGCCTGGAATGCAGCTATATCCTCGGAATTTATCTTTTTTTCGTTTTCAAGCTGCTGCTGCCTATTCTCAATATCATCGATTTGCTTACTGTATTTTGCATATTCGCCGCTGTACTGATTGCTTAACTGAGTTGCTGCATCTTTTTGCTTCTCAAGATCAGCCTTTTCGCTTTCAAGATCTTGCTTCTGTGTTTCAAGCTTTTTGCGATCCGACTCAAGAGTCTCCTTGTCAGCCTGAAGCTGCTGCTTTTTTTGTTCAGTGTCCTCAATGGATTTTTTAATATCCTTCATCAGCTGATCGTTTTGCTTTGAAACGTTTATCATCATTTTGGTTCGTACCAAAAGATCGTATATATCCGCAGATTCCGCCAATACGGAAAAAATATCTTTATTGTCGGTAACGTAAAGTGCGTGAAGCATTTTACCGAAAAGCTCTAAATTATCTTCATTTTCTTTGTTAAGATTATTTATTTCTGTTTCTTTGTTTTTTATCTCTTCTTCCTTGCCCGTTATTTTAACGGTTAGGGAATTGATGTCAAGCTGCTTATTCGCTATATCCTTTTCCTTGTCATATAGCAGGTTGTTGAGAGTATCAAGCTGATCCTTGGTTGTAACAAGCTTCTGAAAATATAAATCCTGTGCCTGCTTGCTTTCGGTTATATCGCCTGAAAGCGAAGCAATCTCTTTATCAATTTGCTTGTTGCGCTCCTCAAGCTCTTTAATTTTATCCTGCTTTTGAGAGATTGAGTCAGAAGTTGCATTTACCTTAAAATTCTTTTCCGAATAAGAAAAAACATTTATGCACAAAGCGCAGCTTAATATTGCAGATACAACCTTTAACATTTTTCTTATATACTTTTTTTTCATAACATATCCTTTTCTTTAATGCTGTTGCTTTCGTTAAACCTTTAAATGCTTACCCATACTGAACACTGTTCCTATTGCGCTTAATAACGCTCCTGCAATGCAATTAAAGGCAAGCAGATACCATTTTACATCACTGAATGGAATGACGTTTGACAGTCCCAAAACCTTCCATATGGTCAAATCTTCCGCAAAAAATGATACAAGCGCTTCATATGACACCTTTGTAAGAACCCACGAAACCGCTCCCGCAACTACCCCTATAAACATTCCCTCGATAAAAAACGGGAATTTTATAAAAGAGTTGGTAGCTCCCACGCTTTTCATAATGCCGATTTCTTTTCTGCGGGCAAATACGCTGGTTCTGGTGGAATTATATACAATCACAACGCAGACAACCGCCAAAGCAATCAGCAATGCGCCGCCGATTATGCCCAAGGTAGCTCTGAGGCTCACAAGCACCGACGCAAAATCATACGGTGCGCTTACCTCGCTAACCCCTTCTATAAGCTCAAAGGTGCTTTTTGCCTCGTTTATCTTTGAAATGTCTTTAAGAGTTACTCGAAATGTATCGGGCATAGGATTGTCCTTTAAAGCGTTAAGGACGTCTGCATAGTCCTTCATTTCTTCCTTTTTGGCTTCAAAGGCTTCTTCCTTTGAATAGAAAACCACGTGATCGGTATAACCGTTGCTTTTAAGGGCTTCTTCTATTTTTACAAGCTGAGATTCATCTGCGTTATCAACATATACAAGAACCTCGTTTTTTTCTTCCGCACTGCCTATTACCACATTTATATCCGCTGCAATAAGTGCGGCAAGGCTTATCAGCAGAAGGCTTACCATAATAATACAAAAGCTGGCAAAGCTCATCAGGCGGTTGCGCCATACCGATACCAATCCCTGCTTTACAAGATACGAAAAATTATTCCCCCTCATCTTCGCCTCCTATATAATCATCAAACGCAATAGAGCCTTTGCTGAGGTTAATTATTCTTCCGCCGAAATACTGAACCAAATCGTGTTCATGGGTTACCATAAGCACGGTAGTTCCGCACTGGTTAATATCCTTTAGCAATTCCACGATTTCATAAGACAGCCTTGGATCGATATTTCCCGTTGGCTCGTCTGCTATGATAAGTCCCGGATTGGTGGCAAAGGCTCTCGCTATTGCAACACGCTGCTGCTCGCCGCCCGAAAGCTGGGTGGGTTTTGCCTTTGCCTTGTCCGCAAGCTTTACAAGATTTAAAACATAAGGCACTCTTTGGCGTATATATTTATTTGATTTATCGGTAACACGCAAAACAAAAGCCACGTTTTCATACACCGTCATATCGGGTATAAGTCGGAAATCCTGAAATATCATTCCCAATGAACGGCGAAAGTACGGGATTTTCTTGTTTTTCATTTTGGAAAGATTATATCCGTTTACAAACACTCTGCCGCTGGTGGGAACAATCTCTCTTGTAAGCAGCTTCAGCATAGTGCTTTTTCCTGCGCCGCTATCGCCGACTATGAAAACAAATTCTCCGTCGTTAATTCTTAAATTTATGTCGTGCAAAGCGTCTACGCCGTTTTTTGCTCCATCCTTATAATGTACGTTTACATTTTTTAATTCTACCATTTTTTATATCAGAACCCTTTTTCAAATTATCTAAGCCTTTAGGCAACACCGTACAATTAGCGGCTTGCGCCTTTGCCGCACGCTTGCTTGCATATTTTCCGTCATCT
>CAZRRT010000024.1:0-24633 GCA_964602605.1 uncultured Ruminiclostridium sp. | reverse complement strand
CTAAGATGGAGCCCGCCGCCTTAGAGGCGGGGGACATCTTTGCAGTGGTTATAATCTTATGATAAAGTATTATCGCTGTGGCAAAATGCCGCATATGACAAAATATGTAAGCGCTCTAACTTTCCGCCGGCTTTGTAAGGAGAAATTCATAAATTTCATCAGATTTTTCATATCTTTTTGAAAAAGGGTCTTCTCAAAAACGGTCAACGGGGTTAAAATATAATTGTCCAAACAAGTCAACGAGGTGAGTAAATGAACGAGAAATTTTTTTCGCTGCCCGAAGAAAAGCAGCAGAGAATAATCAATGCGGGGTTTCGCGTGTTTTCGCAGAACTCCTACAAGAAAAGCCCAATGAACGAGATAGCCGACTGCGCAGGAATAAGCAAGTCGCTGTTGTTTCACTATTTCCATAACAAGTGCGAGCTGTATCTTTTTCTGTGGAACAAGACTTGCGAAATAACAATGGAATATCTCAATAAATACCTCTGCTACGAGCCGGCGGATCTTTTTGAGATGATCGAGCGCGGTATGCGGGCGAAAATGCATACGATGAGAAAATATCCGTATATGACGAATTTTGCGGTTAAAGCGTTTTATGAGAAAGACCCCGAAATAAATTCGGCAATACACGACAGCTATCAAAAGCATTTTGAAATTAAAGCGCAGGACGCACTGGCACGGATAAACCCCGACGATTTTATTCCGGGACTTGACATCAATATGATGTACCGTGAAATGTATCTTGCATCGGAGGGCTATCTTTGGGAGATGTTTCAGGCGAATGGCGAAATTGATGTTGAGCGGCTTGAAAAGGATTTTGAAGAAATGCTGAAATTCTGGAAGAAAATCTATCTCAAAAAGGGGGAGTGAATAATGAATGCCATCGAAACATCGGCGCTTACGAAATTTTACGGCAAGGCAAGAGGCATAAACGATATTGCTCTGACAGTAGCCGAGGGCGACTTCTTCGGATTTATCGGACCTAACGGTGCGGGCAAAAGCACAACTATCCGCATACTTACGGGGCTGATTTCCCAAACGAGCGGTACCGCAAAGGTATTCGGTAAAGACGCCGGGAAAACGGACACTCTTGCGGAAATCGGTTATATGCCGTCCGAGGCTAATTTCTATCACGGAATGAAAGTTCGAGAAGTTATTAGGTATTCCGCAGAACTTCGTAAACGTGACTGTGCGAAGGAAGCCGCACGGCTCTGCGAAAGGCTGGAGCTGGACGTAAACAAAAAAATATCCGAGCTTTCGCTTGGCAACCGCAAAAAAGTTTCAATAGTGTGTGCCTTGCAGCATAAACCACAATTATGTATTCTCGACGAGCCGACAAGCGGTCTTGATCCGCTTATGCAGCGTGAATTTTACGCAATATTGGAGGAGCGCAATGCCGAGGGCGCAACGATATTTTTATCCTCGCATATTCTCTCCGAGATACAGAAATATTGCAAGTGTGCCGCCGTTATCCGCAAGGGGCGGCTGTTGGTCTGCGACCGCGTGGAAAATCTCGTACATACCAATGCAAAAAAAGTCACGCTGTCGGGAATTACCGAGCCGCCAAAGCTTGACGGAATAGGCAGCATTGAAATTGTCGGTGATACAGTCAAATTCCTGTACGGCGGAGAACTGCACAAACTGCTGAACGCTCTCGCAGCGCTGCCGATAACGGACGTTAGCATTACCGAACCCGATCTCGAGGAGATTTTTATGCATTTTTACAAGGAGAATTAAAATGACAATTTTTAAACACGAAATACGGCAGGGGCGCAATTCGCTCATTATTTGGACGGCGGTTATCGCATTTATGTTAGGCGCTTGCATTCTTATTTATCCCGAAATGTCAAAGCAAATGGACGGCATAAGCGAGGCGTTCGCAAATATGGGTGGATTTTCCGCAGCGTTCGGAATGGACAAATTAAACTTCGGTGAGTTTATCGGTTTTTTCGGAGTGGAGTGCGGAAATGTTCTTGGACTTGGCGGTGCGTTCTTCGCCGCACTGACGGGAATTTCGGCACTCTTCAAAGAGGAGCGTGAACACACCGCCGAATTTCTGCTGACGCACCCCGTAAGCAGACAAAGCGTTATAGTGCAGAAGCTGTTCTCGGTTATCGCACAGATAATTATTTTAAACGCAGCGGCAATCGGCGTTACCGCATTATCCGCAATAATAATCGGTGAACAACCCGAAATCAAGCCGCTTGTACTGACTTTTTCGGCATATCTTATAATGCAGATCGAGATCGCCGCAATATGCTTCGGAATATCTGCGTTTATCGGCAAGGGCAGCACGGGTTTTGGTTTGGGAATTGCGGCGGCGTTTTATTTTCTGAATATAATCTCGAACCTTACCGAGAGTGCGGAAGCTCTGAAATACATAACCCCGTTCGGTTACACCGACAGTGCGGATATTATCGCAGACGGGCAAATTGAAATAAAATATCTCACAGCCGGGATTTTGTTTACCATTGTCGGGATAGCTGCGGCGTTTTGGAAATACGGGCGAAAGGATATTTCATAATAAAATCTTCCCTGCCGTTAATGTGGTAATTTGTGCTCTGCCGTTCTCCAATTTATATACCATAGAGTGTGCTCTATGTCAATAGGAATAATTGAATTTGTGCATAGTTTTTTTGTGAAAATATGACAATTTGATGAACCTGTCATTACAAGATTTGCGGGTGGATTTCGAGCAAAATCCGCCGAAAAAGCAAGTGCAATATCTTGTAAAGACAGGTTCTATATCTATTCCGAATTATTCCAACTCAAACGCACCGGTATAAAGTCTGTAATACTGTCCCTTTTCCTCAATAAGCTTTTGGTGGCTTCCTCTTTCAATGATTTTTCCGTGATCAAGCACCATTATTACATCGGAATTTTGTACCGTGGACAGGCGGTGTGCAATTACAAATACCGTTCTGCCCTTCATCAGTGCGTCCATTCCTCTTTGAACTATAGCCTCGGTTCTTGTATCTATGGAGGAGGTTGCTTCATCAAGTATCATAACGGGGGGATCTGCAACCGCGGCTCTTGCTATTGCCAATAGCTGTCTTTGTCCTTGTGAAAGATTTGCGCCGTTGCCGCTGAGCTCTGTTTGATAGCCGTCGGGAAGTCGGGTTATAAAGTCGTCTGCTCCCGCAAGCTTTGCCGCCTTGATACATTCCTCGTCGGTGGCGTCCAACTTACCGTAGCGGATATTCTCCATTACCGTACCTGTAAATAAGTTGGTGTCCTGCAAAACTATTCCCAAGGAATGACGCAGATCCGCTTTCTTGATTTTGTTTATGTTTATTCCGTCATATCTGATTTTTCCGTCCGCTATATCGTAAAAGCGGTTTATAAGATTGGTAATGGTGGTTTTTCCCGCTCCCGTTGCGCCTACAAATGCGACCTTTTGTCCCGGCTCTGCAAAGATAGAAACATCGTGCAATACCGTCTTGCCTTCCTCGTAAGCAAAGTCAACGTCAAACAAGCGAACATCTCCCGTAAGCTTTGTGTAGGTAACAGTGCCGTTTTCCGAATGAGGGTGCTTCCACGCCCACAAGCCTGTTCTTTCCTCACACTCGGTGATAACGCCGTTTTCTTCCTTTGCATTAACAAGTGTAACATAGCCCTCGTCTGTTTCCGGCTGCTGATCCATAAGCTCAAAAATACGCTGTGCGCCTGCAATACCCATTACAACAGAGTTTATTTGGAAGGAAACCTGTCCCAGATTTCCCGAAAACTGCTTTGTCATATTAAGGAAGGGAACGGTAACGCTTAAGCTGAACGCCATACCCGACAGACTGAGGTTATCCATTCCGGAAATAAGGAAAAATCCCCCTGCAAGGGCAATAATAACATACAGAATATTTCCCAAGTTTCCCATTATAGGACCTAACATATTGGAGTAGCGGTTAGCTTTTTCCGAGTTGTCGTAAAGCTGTTGATTGATACGATCAAAATCCGCTTTGCAGTCCTCCTCGTGGCAGAACACCTTAACCACCTTTTGACCGTTCATTATTTCCTCGATATAGCCCTCTTCCTTGCCGATAGCCTTTTGCTGCTTTACAAAATATTTTGCAGAGCCGCCGCCTATCTTTTTGGTGAGAAACAGCATAACCAACGTTCCCAATATCACCACAAGAGTAAGCCACACGCTGAAATACAGCATAATTCCGAAAATGGTACAAACTACTATAGCAGTCGTCAAAAGCTGCGGCAGGCTTTGGGAAATCAGCTGCCTTAACGAGTCAATATCGTTGGTATAAACGCTCATAATGTCGCCGTGGTTATGGGTGTCAAAGTATTTTATGGGAAGCTTCTGCATTTTTGCGAACAGCTCCACACGCAGCTTTTTAAGCGTACCCTGCGTTACCGTTGCGCCCATTTGATTGAATATAACGGCGAAAATAAGGGATATAACATACAATACGGCAAGTATTCCCACTGTGGAAATAATCTGTCCCGCAACAGACGACCAATCTCCCGACCTCCAGCTTTCCTCAATCAAGGCTATAATCTTCTGCATAAAAATAGAGGGAATGGAGCTTACCGCCGCACTGAAAACAATGCAGAAAAGAATAATGGAAATTCTCACAGGGTAGTATTTAAACACCAATTTTATCGCTCTGCCCACAACGCCTTTTTTTATCTTTGGGGCAGGTCCTTTTGGTCCTCTCGGTCCTTTCGGCATAGGCATTATTCATTCACCCCCGTTTCTGTGTTATTATCGGGATTATTTTGAGAAGTGTAAACCTCTCGGTAAATTTTATTGGACTTTAACAGCTCGTTATGCGTTCCCACTCCGTCGATTCTGCCGCCCTCCATTACTATAATTCGGTCGGCGTCCTGTACTGAGGAAATTCTCTGTGCAATAATAAGCTTGGTTGTATTTGGCATATATTTTTTAAAGCCCTGTCTTATAAGAGTGTCGGTTTTTGTGTCAACTGCGCTGGTGGAGTCGTCCAAAATAAGTATTTTCGGCTTTTTCAATAATGCTCTTGCAATACAAAGTCTTTGCTTTTGTCCTCCCGAAACGTTTGCGCCGCCTTGCTCGATATAAGTGTCGTATTTATCGGGAAAGCCTTGTATAAATTCGTCTGCTTGAGCGATCCTGCAGGCTTCGATAATTTCCTCATCTGTGGCTTCTTTATTTCCCCAGCGGAGATTTTCCTTAATAGTGCCGCTGAACAGCACGTTTTTCTGCAGGACCACGGAAACCTGATTTCTTAAAGCCTCCACGTCGTAGTCTTTAACATCAACTCCGCCTACCTTAACCGTTCCCTCGGTAGCGTCGTAAAGACGTGATATAAGCTGTATCAGTGAGGATTTTGAAGAGCCTGTGCCGCCGATTATTCCAATGGTTTCTCCTGTGTTTATATGAAGATTTATATCGGACAAGGCAAATTTTTCCGCCTGCGCCGAGTATCTGAAATTAACGTTTTCAAAGTCTACCGAGCCGTCCTTAACCTCTGTTGCCGCATTTTGGGGAGAGGTAATGGCGCTTTCCTCGGTAAGCACCTCCGAAATTCTTCTTGCGGATTCGTTTGCCATAGTAATCATAACAAACACCATTGAAACCATCATAAGGCTGTTTAAAATCTGAAAGCTGTAAGTAAGCAGTGCGGAAAGCTGTCCCACCTGCAAATCAAGACCTGTAGAGGATATTACCACATACGAACCGAAGGACAGCACAAACACCATTACCGAATACAAGCAAAACTGCATTAAAGGACCGTTCCAAGCAAGAATTTTTTCAGCTCTTGTAAAATCCTTTTGCACGTCCTCTGCGGCGGCGGTGAATTTCTTTTCCTCGTAATCCTCTCTTACAAAGGATTTAACAACTCTCATACCCTTTATGTTTTCCTGTATGGATTCATTTATCTTATCGTATTTTTTAAACACTCTTTTATACAAGGGCATTGCCTTTTTAATGATAATAATAAGGCAAACAGCCATAATAGGCATAAGCGCAACGAAAATCCACGCCATTTTTCCCCCCATAACAAAAGCCATTGTGAAGGCGAAAATCAGCATAATGGGACATCTCACCGCCATTCTTATAATGGTCATAAAAGCCATTTGCACATTGGTAACGTCGGTGGTAAGACGGGTCACAAGTGAGGAGGTGGAGAATTTGTCGATATTCTCAAAAGAAAAGCCCTGAACCTTGTAAAACATATCCTTTCTGAGATTTTTTGCAAACCCGCAGGAGGCGACTGCACAGGTTTTTCCCGCTCCTGCGCCGAAGCAAAGGGAAATTATTGCCATTAAGGTCAATATTCCGCCGTACCTTGCGATAATTGCAAACTCACAGCCATTTTGAATTTGTGTGATAAGCTCTGCGATGATAAAAGGGATAAGGCACTCCATAGCCACCTCGCCCACTATTAAAATAGGCGTCCAAATGGCAGGCGCTTTATACTCTCTTACCGATTTCATAATGGTTTTAATCATTCTTGTTAAAGCACTCCTTTCTTGTTTCAATCCTGCCCCAAATTTTCTTTTACTTGACTTTTGTCCAAATCCTGACCCAAATTTTCCGAACACTGTTAATATTTGTCCGAATTTGTCCGAAGCTGTCCGAAATTGTCTGAATCCTGTCAAAATTTGTCCTAATTTTGTGAAAATTCGGTCTAAATTCCGTTCAAATATTTTTTTATGAATTTGTAATTTGCAAGCCGTTTTCAGTGGCTTGATTTCATTACAAATAATTAGTATATAAAACTTTTTCTGTATGTGAATTATAACATAACAAAATTTTAATGTCAATAGATAGTTATCTTGCAAAATTAGTTATTTTTAATAATTTGTTTTTGGGGGCGGTTATGGGGTAAAATGCAATTTGGGGATTGTAGCTTGGGGAGATTGTAAAAGGGGATTATCGTCTATTTTTTGGAATTATTTTTTTGTTTTATATAAGCAAATTTATATAAAAAACCTCGCTAACGTTGCTGTTATCGAGGTTTTGTTATGCAAGCGTGTAAGGCTTAAGACCTATATAGCCTTATATTCAATGAGGGGCAACGCCCCGAATTTATGAAAAATCCGGGGGCGCAAGCCCCTCAGGGTTTCAGTGGGGATTGTATCCCCTACTGAAAGACTGAATGAAACCCGCCGCCTAATGAGGCTATGCCTTTTGCTTACCGCAAAAGGCGGGGGACATCGGATTTTGATTATACAGATTTGCAAAATTGCTTATTTCTTTTTTCTAAGCTTGTTTTTCTCCCAATGCTCTATAATTCTTGTGTCCGATCTTTCCACCGCCAAGGAATCGGGGGGAACGTTTTTTGTAATGGTAGAGCCTGCGCCGGTTGCGGCGTTTGCGCCGATTTCCACAGGGGCGATTAGGTTTGTGTTGCAGCCGATAAATGCGTCGTCGCCGATTTTGGTGCGGAACTTGTTTATGCCGTCATAGTTGGCGGTGACGCAGCCGCAGCCGAAATTTACTCCCCGTCCCACGTCGCTGTCGCCTAAGTATGTAAGGTGAGCGACAGAGGTTTTTTCGCCGATATTGCTGTTTTTTATTTCCACAAAATCGCCGATTTTAACGTTCTGACCGATATGAGAGCCGGGGCGCAGCTGTGCAAACGGTCCGATTTTTGCGCCGCTTTCCACAACGCTTTGATAGCACTGCACATTGTTTAATGCAACTCCGTCCCCTATTGTGGAATCCTCAATCAAGGAATTGGGACCGATTTCGCATGCGCTGCCGATTTTGCATTTTCCTTTTATGCTTCTTATAATAGTATTGGGAAGAATGACGGTGTCCTGTCCGATTTCCGCGTCTTTTCCGATAATAATTCCGTCTATGCAGGGGAATTCCACGCCGTTTGCCATTAGGCGAGCTATCACTTTTTTCCGTGCATATTCGTTAAGGGCGGCAAGATCCGCTCTTGAATTTGCGCCCAATACTATGTGCTTGTTTTCCGCAGTATATACGGCGGCTCTCCTTCCGCTTTCTCTTATAAGAGCCGCAGCATCGGTAAGATAGTATTCTCCCGCAGCATTTTTGTCGGATAATTTGGGAAGTGCCTCCAAAAGGCACTTACTGTTAAACCAATATGCCCCTGAATTGATTTCCTTTATAGCTTGCTCTTCCTTAGATGCGTCTTTTTGCTCTGCAATTTTCAGCAGATCCCCTTTTTCATCTCTTACTATTCTGCCATAGCCGAAGGAATTGTCGGGGACGGCGGCAATAACGGTAACTCCGCATTTTCCCTCGGTGTGAGCCTTCAGTGCGTTTAAAATCGTGTCCTTATCGATAAAAGGAGCGTCGCCGCAGAGAACAAGCACGTTTTCGCACCGTTTCAGAGTTTCCTCCGCCTGCATAACAGCGTGACCTGTTCCTTTTCTCTCCGCCTGACGGACTATTGTGTATTTTCCCTCTCTTGTGTCAAGGTACTTTCTCACCATTTCCTCACCGCTGCCTACCACCACGCATATTTCGTCGGGATACGCCTGTTCCGCACTGTCTAATACCCAGCACAGCATAGGCTGAAACAATACGTTCATTAAAACCTTGGGCTTGTGAGATTTCATTCTCTTTCCGTCACCTGCCGCCAATACTATACACCCTGTTTTGTTCATAAGCTTTTCTTCCTTTTCTGTTATTATAAATGTGATTTTACCGAAAAACGGCTGTTTGAATTGATTGTTTAATAGATTTTAATAATGTGATTATTGGATATAAGGCTTTATTTTATTTTATTGCCTTATTTCAATAGTATAACACATATTTGTAAATTTTCAATAGCAAGATAGAAAAAGGATTGGTTCTACAGCTTATCGAATAATCTCTAACTCATAGGTTTTCCTATAAGCTGTCGGCAATATATATTTCACCTTTTGAAAAAATGGGGAAGCTAAATTATTGATTTTTAATAAAAAATATGTTAAAATTGATTTAATAATATTAAATATTCACGAAAGGCAGGATTTGTTATGAAGTGCGGTGAATGCGGAGCGGAAAATCAAAACGGAAGTTTTTGTGAAGAATGCGGCGCAAAATTGGATAATTCCGATCAGAAAAAGGAAAATAACGATCAGGAAAATATAAATAAAAAACAGAAAAAGAAGGAACAGAAACAAAAGGAAAATACCAATCAGCGGGAAATTTCAGACGAGAATACGGAAAATACTGAAAACGACCGTAATACGGACAATGCGGATAATTTGGAAAAAGATGAAAACGTAAAGGAAGCCTTGAATAATCTTAAAATATATGAAGAAGGCACAATAACCGATCCAAAGGACAAAGCCCCAAAAAAGCGGAAATTTCACTGCCCGCAAAATCCGATGCTGTGGTCATTCGGCTGGCTGTTTTTGTTTGGAGCGGTGCTGACGGGACTTACCTTTGTTTTCTTTAACACTGATTTAAGCGGAACGCAGCTGTTTTTCGGCATTTCCTTTGCTGTTTTTTCTGCGGTGGTTTTGGCTATTGACTTTATTTACTATTTTCCTGCCGCCTTGCAGCTGGACAAGCTTTTAAAGGGAAAAGGCGTGCGCTTGGAATACGGTCTTAAAAAATACGAGCTGATTGATTTGGCGGAAAGGGCAAAAAGCCGCAACAGGGGCTTTTACCTTGCCATCGGTCTTTTCGGCTTGGCTTTTACCGTTTACTATATATACATTTTAGCCACTGCGTCAATTCAAACTACTCTTATGTGGGTAAGCCTTATATTCAGCTTTTGTGTTTTTGCTATCTTTGCAGTATTGTTCTTTTTAATGCCTAAGTTTAACTATGACAGAATGCTGGAAAACGGCAGCCGTGTTATTGTAGGGGACAAATCGGTTTACTACGGCGGAAATTACTACCATTGGAGAAAAGTAGCTCCCGATGCAACCTTTGCCAATTTTAATACAAAAAAACATATTTTGGAAATAACCTTTGTGCAGGATTTTAAAAGCGGCAAATCTCAAAAGCGCAGAGTGGAAATGTACGCTCCCGACACTGCCATAAAGGATATTAACAAGCTTTTGGCGGAATACGAAAAGAATAACAAAAAATACAGAGAAAAGAAAGAGCAAATGTCTATTGTGGACGGAAAACCAATAAAGTGATAACAATATAGCAAATGAAACCCCATAAAGCGAAAAATTTGCAAATGTAAAATCGACAAAGCTAAAAAATTCTGCAAATGTAAAGCCCATAAAGCGAAAAACATATTGCAAATGTAAAGTGAAAGCCGAGATAAATGATTTTCGCAAAAAATAAAGCCATAACCGCCGCTGAGATCTCCCCATTCTTTTAGGCGGCGAGCTTTATCTTAGCTTATGTGTGGTAAAATTTCACAACGAATCTTGAAATTGCTAACCCATTTCGGCGGCTTGTTTAATACCGATTGTAAATCAACGACTATAAATAATCAGTATAGAATGTGCTTTAATAAATTCAATCAAAATAAAATTGAAAGGCGATAATATGGAAATCAAACAATATTTGGAAAAAAACCTTGAAAATATGAAATCCGATTTGGCAAGGCTTATAGCTGTTCCGTCTGTAAGCGGCGAAAAGGAGGGAAATTATCCTTTTGGCAGAGAATGCGGAAAAGCCTTGGACGAATTTTTGAAAATTGCAGAGGAAAACGGCTTTGTTGCCGCAAATTATGATTATTATGCAGGCAGTGCGGATATGTACGGCGATGATATTTTCCCAAATAAGCAAGCGGAATTGGGAATATTGGCCCATTTGGACGTTGTTCCCGTAAATGAAAATAATTGGACCGTGCCGCCTTTTAAAATGACGGAAAAAGAGGGCAAGCTGTACGGCAGAGGCACAATAGACGACAAAGGTCCTCTTATCGCCGCATTGTATGCAGTAAAGGCGGTTAAAGAATACTGTGCCCAAAATAATCAAAAGCTTAAAGGCAACGTAAGGATAATTGTGGGCTGCTCGGAGGAAACAGGCAGTGAAAAGGACATAGAGGAGTATATGAAAAAAGCCCCTATGCCCCCAAAGGTATTTACACCCGACGCAGATTTTCCCATAATAACCACCGAAAAGGGAATGATAAGATTTACCTTCGGAGGAAAAATACAAACGGGACTTATTCAAAGCATTAAAGGCGGCACAGTTGTAAACGCCGTTCCCGACAGTGTTACGGCTGTGTTAAAGGGACGTGTTCCGTTACCTCAAAATGAATATATATCCGCAAAATTTGAAAACAATAACACCGTCATCACCTGCAAAGGCAAATCCGCTCACGCATCTACACCGGAGCAGGGCAAAAACGCATTTACCCGACTTTTGTCCTATATGATACCCTTAGAGGATCTAACAGAGGGGGACAGAGCTTTAATAAACGGCTTGTTAAAGCTGTTCCCGAGAGATGAAACCGACGCAAAAGCCTTAGGTCTGCGTCAAACCGACAAATCAGGCTCAACCACCTGCGTTTTCAGCATAATAGATTTTGAGAATAACAGCTTAACTGCAAAGGCGGATATGCGCTTCCCCGTATCCCTTACCAAAAGCCAATGTATAGATAAAATAAAAAGCTCCGTTGAAAAAGCGGGATTTGAATTTATAGAAGAAATGGGCAGCCGGCCTCATTGCACCGATGAAGAAAGCGATTTTGTAAAAGCACTGCTTAAAGCATATTCCCGTGTTACAGGCAACGAGCCTTACTGCAAGGCTATAGGCGGCGGCACATATGTGCATAATATAGAAGGCGGCGTCGCCTTCGGAATGGTGAAGGATAATCAGGACAACCATATGCACGGCGACGACGAATGGGTAAGCGAAAAGGACTTGCTGCAAGCGGCGGAGATTTACGCTGAGGCTGTTTTGGAAGTGCTTGCTTGTTAAAAAGTTTTATTTTGAATAAGGTTAATATGCTAATGGAACAAATTTTCAAGCGGCGATAAAAACCAACAAACAGTTAAAGGCAATTATAATATAAGAATAAACTGTAGTCGGAGAGAAAACAGTGCCGCTGCCAAGATAAACACCCCAACGAGGTTGAAAAGAATACTCCAACTCTCCCACTGAAATAAAATTTCAAATTACCCTATTGCAAAAAACAAATCCATATGCTATAATAGGATAAAATCAAACAGATTACGAAAGGAAAACGCTATGAAGCACATTAAAACAGTTAACAAAGCCAATCTTAAAGAAACTGCCGCAAAGGGCGGCTGCGGAAAGTGCCAGACCTCTTGTCAGTCCGCATGCAAAACCTCCTGCACAGTAGCTAACCAAACTTGCGAGGCTAACAAGTAATTTGTTTTGCTGACTTTAATTAACGGGGAGAGGTATACTCTCCCTATTATTTTTGAAATATTGAAAACAGATAATATCAAAAAAGAATAATATTGAAAACGTATAATACTAAAAAATGAGAATATTTAAAACGGAGAATAATATGGAAAACAAAGAAACAAGAATACATAAATACAAGCAGGGCGAAAAATACATAGTTCTTGATATAAACAGCGGCGGCGTTCATCTTGTGGACGAGATGATATACAATATGCTTGATTACATCTGTCCCAAAAGCGGCTCGGATAATTTGGGAATAACGGCGGAGGAGCTGTGCAGAAAGCTTCCTCAATATGATAAGAAGGATATTGCCGAATGCTTGGAGGAGTTGGAGCAGCTTTACAGGGACAAAACCCTTTTTTCGGAGGACGAGTACAGACAGTATGCGGACAAAACCCTTAACGCTCCAATAAAAGCTATGTGTTTGCACGTTTCTCACGACTGCAACTTAAGATGTGAATACTGCTTTGCGGAAACGGGGGATTTCGGCACGGGCAGAAAGCTTATGCCCATAGAAACAGGCAAAAAGGCTATTGACTTTCTTATAGAAAAATCTTATGGCAGAGAAAATTTGGAGGTGGACTTTTTCGGGGGAGAGCCGCTTATGGCTTGGGACACTGTGGTTGAAACGGTAAACTATGCAAGGAGCATTGAAAAGCAGCACGGGAAAAACTTCCGCTTTACCATTACCACCAACGGAATACTGCTTGACGATGAAAAGATTGAATATATCAACAGGGAAATGTCCAACTGCGTACTGTCCCTTGACGGCAGAAAAGAGGTAAACGACCGCATACGCTACACCCCCAATCACAAAGGCAGCTATGACACTATAGTCCCCAAATTCAAGAAGCTGGTGGAGGGACGGACAAAAGAGGGCAGAACGGATTATTATGTAAGAGGAACGTTTACAAAATACAATTTGGATTTTGCAAGCGACGTTCTTCATATTGCGGGCTTGGGATTCAGAGAATTGTCCGTTGAACCCGTCGTCACCGACCCAAAGCTTCCGTATGCCATTACCGAAGAGGATTTGCCTGCGATTTTCAGCGAATATGACCGACTTTATGAGATAATGGAACAAAATCCCGGTAAATTTAACTTTTTCCACTTTAAAATAGACTTAAATCAAGGTCCTTGTGCAATAAAAAGATTAAGAGGCTGCGGCTGCGGCAACGAATATGTGGCGATAACCCCCGACGGAGAAGTATATCCCTGCCACCAATTTGTGGGAATTGAAAAATGGAAAATGGGAAATATTTTTGACGGAAAAATTGACGGCGGTATTAAAGATTACTTTGCACGAACACATATTTACAGCAAAAAAGGCTGCTCCGACTGCTGGGCAAGATTTTACTGCTCAGGCGGCTGCAACGCCAACTCCTTTGAATATATGGGTGACGTGCAAATCCCCAACCCCGTTGCCTGCGCCTTGCAGAAAAAAAGAACCGAATGCGGGATAGCACTTGGCTGCAAGTGATTTTTACACTTTTCATTATGGTTAACAGCGGGAAACAAAGCGTCGTATTTTATTGATTTCGGGGCTGTAATGTCAGTTTTTCGCATTTTTACAGCGGATATTTCGGAAAATGTGCAAAATCACAACACTTTTTAACAAAACAGTGCATAATTGAGAATTGATCTCGTTTTCAAATGATTTTTCAGATTATTATTCTACAGTTTTAATACTTTGCAAAATAATTATTCTATCCCATAAATAGTTAAAAAAGTGAATATAGAGCCGTTTCCCACAAAATATTTTGACAAAACGTTAACAAATTCGTCATAAAATAAAAAATTTTGAACACTCAACAGCTTTTCTACATTTTTCACAAATAAATTATTGTAAACCATTTAATAAATTGTCAACTTGAATATTTTTATATCTTGACAATACACTTTTTACATATTATAATAATTTATAGTATTTTAAAACAGTATTATGGAAGATAATATTATAAATTGTAATAATATTTTTTATTTATAATAGTTTTATATTTTTAATATCAGAGGTTATAAACAATGGAAAACAAATATGACTTTGCCCAAATAGAAAAAAAGTGGCAGAAGTATTGGGAGGAGAACAACAGCTTTCACGCAGAAAACGGCGTAGATAAGCCTAAGTATTATGCCTTGGTGGAATTCCCCTACCCCTCGGGACAGGGACTTCACATAGGACACCCCCGCCCTTACACCGCACTTGATATTGTGGCAAGAAAGCGGCGGCTTGAAGGCTATAACGTTCTGTTCCCCATGGGCTGGGACGCTTTCGGACTTCCCACCGAGAATTACGCAATCAAAAACAAAATACACCCCGCCATTGTTACCGAAAACAATATAAAGCACTTTAAAGAACAGCTTAAATCATTGGGTCTGTCCTTTGACTGGGACAGAGAGATCAACACCACCGATCCCGAGTATTTCAAATGGACGCAGTGGATTTTCATACAGCTTTTCAAAAAGGGCTTGGCTTATAAAAAGGAAATGTCGGTGAATTGGTGTACCTCTTGTAAAGTGGTGCTTGCCAACGAGGAGGTGGTTAACGGCTGCTGTGAACGCTGCGGCGGAGAGGTGGTTCACCGTGTAAAGTCACAGTGGATGCTTAAAATCACCGAGTATGCACAAAGGCTTTTGGACGATTTGGCTCTTGTGGACTATCCCGAAAGGGTAAAAACCTCACAGATAAATTGGATAGGCAGATCTACCGGCGCAGAGGTTAATTTCGGCACGTCTGCGGGAGATAATTTGACTGTATACACCACCCGTCCCGACACGTTGTTCGGCGCAACTTATATGGTAATCGCTCCCGAACACCCGTATATAGAAAAGTGGGCGGATAAGCTTGCCAATATGAACGAGATCAGAGAGTATCAGGCAAAGGCGGCTAAAAAATCCGATTTTGACCGAACAGAGATGAACAAGGACAAAACCGGCGTAAGACTGCAGGGGGTAACTGCAATAAATCCCGTAAACGGCAGGGAAATACCGATATTTATATCCGACTATGTTTTAATGGGCTACGGAACGGGCGCAATTATGGCAGTTCCCGCACACGATACCCGTGACTATGACTTTGCAAAGGCTTTTGAGCTTCCCATTATAGAGGTGGTAAAGGGCGGCGACGTCACCAAAGAAGCGTTTACCGACTGTGCAGCGGGAGTAATGGTAAACAGCGGATTTTTGGACGGACTGACCGTTGAGGAAGCAAAGGTTAAAATAAAAGAGTGGCTCAAAAAAGAGGGAAAGGGCAGCGAAAAGGTAAACTACAAGCTGCGTGATTGGGTGTTCAGCCGTCAAAGATATTGGGGCGAGCCTATTCCCCTTGTATACTGCGAAAAATGCGGCTGGGTTCCTATTCCCGAGGAGGAGCTGCCTTTGACCTTACCCGACGTGGAAAGCTATATGCCTACCGATACGGGAGAAAGCCCCTTGTCGGCTCTTGACAGCTTTATAAACACCACCTGTCCTCACTGCGGCGGAAAGGCAAAGAGGGAAACCGACACAATGCCTCAATGGGCAGGCTCAAGCTGGTACTTTTTGAGATACTGCGATCCCCACTTTAAAACGGGAGTTGCCTCAAAAGAAGCGCTTGATTATTGGATGCCGGTGGATTGGTACAACGGCGGTATGGAGCATACTACCCTTCACCTTTTGTACAGCCGTTTTTGGCACAAGTTCCTGTACGATATAGGCGTTGTTTCAACTCCCGAGCCTTATTTAAAGAGAACAAGCCACGGTATGATACTCGGCAAGGACCCCGAACACCCGGGACAGTACACCAAAATGTCAAAGTCCAAGGGCAACGTTATAAATCCCGACGATGTAATAAAGGAATTTGGCGCAGATACCGTAAGACTTTATGAAATGTTTATCGGCGATTTTGAAAAAGCCGCTCCTTGGCAGGAAGAGGGAATTAAAGGCTGCAAGCGTTTCCTTGACAGAGTTTGGGCGTTAGGCAATATGGTTATTGATGACAAATCCTACAGAAAAGAATTGGAATCCGAAATGCACCGCACTGTTAAAAAAGTGGGGGAGGACATTGAGGAGCTTAAATTCAACACCGCTATTGCCGCACTTATGAGCCTTTTGAACAAGTTTTACAGCACAGGCTCGGTTACAAAGGGAGAGCTTGAAGCATTCCTTATTTTGCTTAACCCCTTTGCTCCCCATATTACCGAGGAAATGTACAACAACATCATAGGCGGAATATGCAGCAAGCAGCAGTGGTGCAAATACGACGAAGCACTTTGCACAGAGGAAACAGTAGAAATTGTCGTTCAAATAAACGGCAAGGTAAGAGCAAGAATTATGGTTGATCCCACACTTGATAAGGATTCTCTTATTAAGACCGCCTTTGAAAACCATGAAGTGAAAAAGCTTACGGAGGGTAAGCAGATTGTTAAAACCGTTGCAGTTCCCGGCAAGCTTGTTAATATTGTTGTAAAATAGCTGACAGCAAAAGTCGGTTGAAATTTGGGTATATTTTAAGAATTAACTGAAATTATTCCTATTTTTTAATACCTATTAAAAGGCACATCGTAAATTACAGTTTAATTTATTAAGGAAAAATTAAACTTGCGACATACGCAATTATTATTACAGAATAAAATTGACGCAGGCAAGTGCTGTTTACGATTTCCAAAATTATAACATTTTTGTTAATCATTTTTTAATCATTATGAAAAAAACATTTTTGTGATTTTTTTGAAAGGAGTAGAAACATATGGGAATTAAAGAGAGCTTTAAGCGGGGCGCTATGGAAATGCTCATTTTGTGCCTGTTAAGCCGAGAGGATATGTACGGCTACCAGTTGGCGCAGGAAATCAATTCCCGCAGCGACGGAAGGCTGAAAATCACAGAAGGCTCAATGTATCCCCACCTTTACAAGCTTATCGAAAAAGGCGCAATCAGCGATTCAAAGCGGCTGATAGGAAAGCGCAGAACGAGAGTTTACTATCATTTGGAGGAATCGGGAAAACAGCTTTTGGAGAAATACCAAAGCGAGTTTTTGGAGATTAACGACGGAATTATGCGGATAATTGAATCCTTTAACAACGATTTTAATGCGCCGCCAATGCGTCCGCCAATTCATCAAATGAGAACCGTCATTGATGATTGAAAAATAACCGCTTTATCATATGTATTAAAAGCCTGCATAGGTAAATCCCTTGCAGGCTTTTTGATTTTAATACTAATTGTTAATCTGACTTTATGCGGTAATGTGCCGCTCGAAAAACAGCCTAATATTCCCCCTATTTCTTAAGCGGGAATTAGAATTGATTATGATTACTTGTTTTACTCATTTACAATCTCCCGTATAACCTTACAGGGATTTCCCGCAGCCAAGGAATTGGAGGGAATATCTCTTGTAACCACGCTTCCCGCCCCTATAACACAGTTGTCGCCGATAGTAACGCCGCCGCATATCACCGCGTTGGCGGCAATCCAGCAGTCGTTTCCTATTGTAATGGGCTTTCCCAATTCTATATCGTAGGCAGTTCCGTCGGGACGAAAACGTGTGCGTCGCTGCAATGGATCAAAAAAGTGCAGCGCAGTGGCAAGGGTTACATTTGGACCTATAAAAACATTATCTCCGATAGTAATGGGACAGGTGTCAAGCACCACAAAGTTAAAATTAGCATAAAAATTTTCGCCCACAGAGGTAAAGCAGCCGTAATCAAACTGAATAGGCGACTGCAAAAAAGTGCCTTTTTTATGATAAGGCATAAGCTGCTTTAAGATTTCCTCCCGCTTTTGTGTATCGGTTTCGGGAGTGTTGTTAAATTCATAAGACAGCTTGTGAGCCAAAATCCTCCTGTCCGAAAGCTCCTTATCGGTAGGATCGTAAGGCTCGCCATTTAGCATTTTTTCTTTTTCCGTTGACATATTTACACCTCTCATAATTTTTACATAATTTTAAGAAAGCAGTTAATGATAATTGGAGAAAGTTTTTTACAGGATGTCGAAAAAGCCTAACCTTAAATTTTTTGGAAAGAAAAAAGGAAAATTCAGAAGAATAAGGAACATACTAAGCACAAGAAAAGGCGGAGTTATCATATCAAGCAAAAACGCCGTTCCCGACATTCCGCTGTCAAAAAGCTTTGCGGGAGTTAAAAACAGGGTTACCCCCACAGCGTTGATTATTCCTGCGGCGGTAAGCGCCAAAAAGTTTTTTAAGGACAGCTTTGTGTTTTCATATTCGGTATATTTTCTCCCGACAGTTATTTTTTACCTGCACATTTTCTCAAAAATATTATTTAATCTGATCCAAAATAAAGGGATCTTTTATCTTTTTATCCTCAGCAAACAAAAGTATCTCGGAAATTATTTGAGAGGTTTTGGGATCTTCGTCAACAAAGGGCAAGAACAGCTTTCCTCTGTGCTGTGAGTGCACGGGAAGTATGTTTATCATAGGACCGCCCTGTAAATGTACAACGCCGCTGCCCAAATGTATTGAGTAATCCGCTCTTTCGCCCGATATAAAGGCGTGAGTGCCTTCCAATTTAACATTTTTAAGCTTAAACAACGGCAAGGTAAACTCCACAATAGCGGAACGCATTTCAATGGTGGAATGACTTGTTTCGGGATCAACGCCGCCTGCGTGAGCAACGCTTACCGCCAAGTCCACATCTCTCATTACTTCTGAAAAGATAATGTCGGGTACGTCCTCTATTTTTATTGCTTTATACGTCTTTCTGTCGAAAAATTCCACCCATTCAAGAGTCGGCGCTTCAATATCGGAGGGAGAAAACCAATCTGCAAGAGCGTAAATCGAGGCGATAATGTTTTCCTTGTAATAAACCTTTTGAAGTCCCTCCTCCACATCGGCAATCCAGCGGCGGGATTTAAGGCAAGCCACCGTTTTCTTGGGCTGAATTTGGTTGCCCGCATATCTTGTGGAGCGGTAAGCCTGCGCCTCCTCGTCGGTCTTTACGTATAATTCTCTGAATACCTGCTTAAAGGGCTGAACGATGCCCTTGTCAAAAAGATATTTTTGATATTCGTGCCAATGACCGTCCTTGTAAATGTTATAGGGGTGAGCGATTTTAAGCTTTGTTTTTTTGGTGATTTTGGTTTCCTTGCCCTCAAAATCCGCAAGAACATTTCCGCCGAAAAATCCCAATTTATCTCCCGATTTTTCACGGGTAATATACACAAGCCTTGAAACAATGGGTTTTAATACGGGGTTTTCGCAAAGCAGGCTTAACTCCTCCGCAGTAAAGTTGGTTTCGCTTTCCATTGCTTCTTCAAACATAAATCTTGTTCTGCGGTACTGCTCGGTAAGCTGCTTTTTGGTGGCGGTAAATTCCAAAACCTTTTCGTTTTTATTGTACTTGGCGGGAACGGATTTTAAAGCCTTGCCGTTCTTTTCGCAAAGCAGCTCCGCCTTTCCGTTTTCGTCTATCTCCAATTTCAGCTTGATTTCCTCAATCTCGTTCCATTGAAGCAATGGCTTGATATTTTCAAACAGCTTGGATTCCATTTTAAGGGTAAGCCTTGATACATCGGAAAAGCCTGCGTTTTTGGAGAGATTCTGCAAGGCAAGCTCCGAAGCCTTGCTCTCACTGGCTCTTCTCTGTGCGCCGAACTGCTTGCTCTCCTTTTTAAACTGCTGAATAAACAGATAGCGCTCCACCATATCCTGCTCGTTTTCAAGAGGGATTAAGCCGTAAGCCATAAGGGTATCCTTGTTGCGCTTTTGGGAAATTTCTTTTTGTATAGCCGCTTTATCCATTTTTCCCATAACTGCGTCTGCATATTTTCTTGCTCTTGAATGCTTTGCTCCGTCGGTTATGTATTTTGCAGCTTTGTATATTGTGTCAAACCGCTTTTCGCCGATAGCAGCCAACGCCTCCCTGAACCAATCTATATCGAATGCGCCCATACTTAAATCCTCGGCTGAAATGGGAGTGTATTTTGCAACCACCGCCTTTGTTTTTTCGTCCATTGTTTCGTTGGTATGGGCGATAAAGTAATAGCAGGCGGATTTAAAGCCGTTCCAGCCCAAATATTCCTCAATAATTTCAAGCCAAGAGGAGGAAAACAGCGAAGCTTCAACAACTCTGTTTTCGGTAACGTCTGTTTCTTTAAGCAGCTTTTTCAGCTTTTTTGCGTCGTCGTCCTTATCGGGAACGCAAACGCCCAAAAGATAGCTGAGGCTTTGTTTTTTGGATACTCCGTTGTAGGAATAAAAATATGAGGAGCGGGCAAAGGTATCCTTTCCCATAGCCGCAAGGATTTTCACAAAGTTTTCCCCGCCGTAAATGCGCTTAACATTGCCGATAACATTTGAAAACTCGGTTTCGCTGTCACCTCTTTTAAGCTCGGTATCCAAAACTGCGTTTATCACATTTTCCGCAATTTCATACACAAAGTCAAGCCGCTTGTCGTCCTCCTTTGTGAGGGTATGCTCCGCTAACTTTTCAGTGGAATTTATACCTAAAATCGATTTGATAAAGCCCTCGCAGTCCTTATAATTCCAATATCTGGAGCTTGCCCTTGTTTCTCCCGATTTTTTGTAGGAAATAAAGGAGGAGAGGTTTTCAAGAGCAGAGGAAATAAGAACTGTCATCAGCATTTTATACATATAGCCTTTGGAGATAACGCCCTTATACGCCGCCAAAATAAGAGTATCCACGGAGAAGGGGGTGAAAATATGTCTTCTGAGCTGATAATAGCCGTTGTAGTTGGCTTTAGCGCTTTCCTTTAAGGAGTCGAAAAAGCCGAACCGTTTTCCCATAGCCACTCTTATGGCAAAAATATCCGCAAAATGGGAATCGTCGTTTGCTTCTGCGCTGTTAAGCAGGAATATAATATCGCTGAACCGGTAATCGTTAATTACGGTCACCAAGGATTGGTTGTTCCTATCCCCCAATTCTATCCTTTCGCCATCAAGGTAAAATGTGATGCTTCTGCTGTTGTAGGGGGATTGAACAAGACTGTACAGACTTTCCTTTTTTGCTTCAAAGGCAATATAACAGCATAATGCGGCGGCGGAATTTATCATGCTTCCTCTGTCAAAATGCCGGCTATAATAATAGCCTATTATTTGATTTATTCTTTGAAGGTGCATATAGCTTGTTTTAAGAGAATATTCCGGTCCAAAAGCCTCTTCCTCAAGCTTTAAGCCGCTGCCGCCCCGAAGATAAAGATTTAGCTTAAAAACGGCGATTCCGTCGTTAATATTTTCCTCATAGAATTTGTCCCAAAGCTCCTTAAAAGCGATTTCCTCCTTGCCGTCCTTGTTTTTTACCATAAAGCGGCTGTAGCCCTGGGTATTGCCCAAAAGCCTTGTTTCTCCCACTGCGTCAAGATATTCGTCGTTTTTGTGTTCCTCAATCAGCTTGTCAAGCTTAGTGACAATGCTGTTAAAGTCGGCGGAGTCCTTTGATTTTTTGCCTTTAAAAAGCTGCCCCAAAACTCCCTTGGGCTTATTTCCGAAAAGCCGTGTGTTTGGGAATTGCTTAACAAATTCCGCCTTGCATTGCTCTATGTATTTCATATCCACAACAGGCTCATAGCTGTCGGCGGATTTATATAAGCCGTAGCCCTCTTGTTTTTCTTTTTGGGAATTATTTCCGCTTATGCGCTCTATCAGTATTTTTTCCTTTGAGGTAGGCTTTTCAATACAAGCTATTAAGGCGGTGAATTTGTCCTTTTCCTTTTGGGAGTATTTTTTGTTATCGCTTTCGGCTATGCGGATAATCATATCAAGTCCCGCCGTGCGCTTTTCCTCCTTTTTGTCGGAAACAAGGGACTTAACGCATTCCAAAAGCCGGTCGCCGTCTTGCTTGAACAGCAAATCGATTATATTTTTGCGCAAGTCGTCCGCCTTGTATTTCAGCATATCGGAAAGCATAGCATAGTGTTTTTCTTTTAAGTCGCATTTATTCAAAAACTGATACACCGTTTTTCTTGAATAGGTTTCCTTATCTGCCGCAAGGGAAACAAGAGTATCAAGCTGAACCTCCGTTTTGGGGTCTGACAGCAGCATTTCAATCTGCGTCTTTCTGCCCGATCCGTAATATCCGTCGCTTTTGATAAGAGGAATAAAGGGGCATACCTCATCTATTTTGTCGTTATCCTCCAAATCCGAGGCAATAACGCAAAGTCTTTTTACAATATCCGTTTTTGTAAGAGCTTCAGCGTTCCAAGGGAAAACGCAGGGGTTAAACTCCATATCCTTTTTGGGCATATTGTCAAGCAGCTCTTTTAAAATATCAAACAGCTGTTCCGCCTGTTCTCTGCTTTCAAATCTTTGGGACATAGGAGTTTTTATGCTTTTCTGCTCTCGGTAATCATATACCGAATTAACGCAGCTTATCTGCGGCAAAAACACCGCCGTTACATCAAGCTCCTTATGGCGCAGAATAACCGCCTTTACCGCCAAGCTCTGCTTTATTCTCTGATTTATGATATTGTTTAAGAACAAGCCGCAAACCATAGCCTGATGAGCCGTTCCTTTTTCAACCGCCTGCTCCAAGGCTGCGGCGCAGTGGTTAAATTCAAGCCTTGCCAATGTCCACAGGGCGGTATACAGCTCCATAGAATCCTCGCTTTTAAGGCAGCTTTCTCTGAAATCCTTATCCTTAAAGCATTTTATAATTAGATTAAGGCTTTTGCCGCTTATTCTCTCCAAATCGGTGCTTTCGGGGGTAAGCAGACCGAGCCAGCAGCCCACCGCTCTTTTAACCGACGAAAAGCGGATAAGGTTGTTGTCCTCTATGGTCTGTATTATTTTTATAAAGGGCTCGATTCTGCCGCAGTCGCAGTTTTCGCAAATTGCCTGTCTTAGTCCCTCCTGAAGTCTTGCGGCAATAAGCAGTTTGCATACCGAATCGTGAATTTCCTCGTTTTTACATCTGAAAACAGCCGCCAAAAGGTTATAATCAACACCTGTGCCGCTGCCGCTTTCAAGAGCGTTTTTTACATAGCTTATTACCCTTGTGTTGCCCATATCTATCTCATAAGTCAAGATATATTTGTTGATAATATTATTGGAATACCAGCCTATAGCCTGAGCTTTAAATGCGGCTTGCTCCTCGGTTAGCCTGCCTTCCAATATGTCGGCAAAATCCGCATCAAGATTTCTGTCGCTCATAAAGCTGCTTATTATTTCGGCGAATATATCTCTGTAATATGTATAATCGCCGGAACGAAAGCTCCGCCTGTTCCAGCCCGAGGTAAAGACAAAATTGTTGCAGTTGTCAAGGGAATATAAAAAGGCGTCAATGCTTCTGTCGTAAATAATACCGTTAAAAAGCCAGCCGCAATTCTGCTTAATGAATTCGGAGGGCTTTTTCTTTCCGTCCTTGAGAAAATCCATAAGCTGATTTAAGATTTTTCCGCTGCTGTTTCTGCTGATAAAATCCTGCTGATCCTTGTCAAGACCTTTGGTGATTTTTTGCCACCTGTCGTTGCTTTTTTGAGAATATTCCTCACTTAGCTTTTCCAATCTTGCTCTTTCTTCATTTGTGATTTTTTCCATAGAAAATTTCCTTTCATAAAAAAATTTTTGAGATTACCACATTCTTCCCGCTAACATTGTGAGCTTTATAAAAGTGAGAGTGTCCCCCTCTTTTATGTCCGTTTCGGTATCAAGTCCCTCTAACTCATTGTCGTTTAAAAAAATTCGATACAGTCCGTCCTCAAAGGCTTGCAGAGCATTTTCCTTTGCTTTTTCCAAATCCTGTTCTTTTCCGCCGTAGTTTATGCCGAAGGCTATCTTTCCTATTTCCGCCATATCGGAAATTTCCTCAGAGGAAAGAGGCTTTGTGTTGTCAAGTCCCGCCCTAACTCTTTGGTTGTAGGAGCTGACGCAGGCTGCCACCGTTTGGGTTATCAGCTCTCTTACTGTTTTCGGCGGACTTTTCAGTTCAAAATCCACAGGGGCAATTTTTTGCTTACGCTGACCTATTTGCTTTAAATTTACTTTTACAGTCATAGTTAATACTCCTAAAAATGTTGTTGCTGCAAGGGTTGATTCAATTTATTGTTTCTGAGCGGCTTTTTTCTTGCCCAAACAAAATATGACGCAGAACACAAAGGGATTGAACCCATAAGCGGCAAGCCCATAAAAAGCAAGCTTGTCTGCTATTGGATTATCGGCAATTATATGTTTATATTATATAGTGAAAATTTCTTATTGTCAATAAAATCGGGGATATACTTTCATAAATGCAATATGTTTTTCTTTGTAACTGTGTTGGGGTGGTTATCTCTCTCACTGCGTTTTGCTCTAATTGCTCTTACCTGTCTGTTTGCTTTTATTATCGCTTGAAAAATTGCTCTGCCGGAAGATTGCGCTTCTGCTGATTTACACCTCTGTGTTAGGCTTGATGTTTATCTTTCTAACTGCGTTTTGCCATAATTGCTCTTAAAAGGTTGTT